>DATENQ010000089.1:0-5453 GCA_035275005.1 Pyrinomonadaceae bacterium
GTGCGCATCGGCTGGCGAACGAAGGCGCGGATTGGTTCGGCGTCGCTCTTCCCGAAGAGGGGATCGAATTGCGCTCAGCAGGAATCACACAGCCGGTGCTTTGTCTCGCAGGTTTCTGGCCCGGCCAGGCTGCGGCTTGCATTCAGCACCAGTTAACGCCCGTCGTATATCGTCTCGACATGCTCGAAGCGTTGAATCAGGCAGCAGCGAATGCAGGCGTGGTCGCCGACGTTCACGTCAAAGTCGACACCGGCATGGGCAGACTCGGAATTCGCTTCGATCAACTGAGCGAGTTTGTTGCCGCCCTCGATCGCTTTCGCAACGTTCGCATCGACGGCATCATGAGTCACCTTGCTGCCGCCGACGATGCTTCGTGCCAGCCTTTAACGAGCGACCAGATTCAACGCTTTGAAGACGCGGTGGTCGTGTTTCGCGATCATGGTTACCGGCCCACGCATCTGCATCTCGCAAACTCAGCCGGCGTCTACGGGCATCGCGACGCCTGGGGCAACATGGTGAGGCCCGGCGGTGTTTTGTATGGCTTGTGGCGTGACGTTCTTCCTCCCACGACTGACGATCCTGAATTGCTGCCGGTGATGTCGCTGCACACGCGAATCAGTTTGCTGAAGTGGGTCCCCCCCGGCGAGACGATCGGCTACGGCTGTACTTTCGAAGCATCGCGCCGGAGCTTGATTGCAACGCTGCCGGTTGGATATCACGACGGCTACATGCGCGGGCTTTCTAATCGCGCTCACGTCATCGTGCGTGGTATATATGCTCCGGTTGTCGGACGAATATCAATGGATTTGACTCTCATCGACGTGACTACCGTTTCCGGTGTCGACGTTGATGACCAGGTGACCCTACTCGGTTGGAACGCAGAGCTAAAGATTGCCGCTGAAGAACTGGCCAGAATCGCGGGAACACTCTCGTACGAAGTGACCTGCGGTATCTCCGAGCGCGTATCGAGAGTCTATATAGATTGACTACGTCTCAGAGCCTCTAATATTATCAAGTCCTTCACGCAGCAGCTTCAGAGAAAATTCGGCGAACTACAAAGGAGATCCCTCTAATGACTTATAACGTGAAGCCCGGCGATACGCTCTCAAAAATTGCATCACGCAACGGGCTGACATTAGCCCAGTTACTTCAAGCTAATCCCCAGATTAAAGATCCGAACAGAATCAAGGTAGGCGACCCGATCAATCTGCCGGACGGTGCGAGTGGTGTGCCCGCCGGCTCAACCGAAAACACACAGCCTCTTCCTTCCAGCATGAAACCGGTCGCGGCGGCAGCCGCCGGCGCGCTCGGCGCAGCTCTGGCTGATGAGTTGGGAACGTTGTCAGCAAAATACGAAACCGGCGGGCGCGGATGTGGCACAGTGTCGACCGGCGCGGGAGATTACGGCGGCGTTTCATATGGCTCGTACCAGATGGCGTCCAAGATGGGTGTCCCGACTAAGTTTGTCTGTCAGGCGGGATTTCCCTGGGCGAAGGATTTTGCAAACCTGACTGCCGGCACGGCGCCGTTCACGACAGTCTGGAAACGCATCGCTGCCAATCAGCCGGACGATTTCCAGAAAGCGCAGCACTCCTACATCAAGAAAACTCATTACGACCTGCTGGCCGCGAAGATACTCAGCGACAGCGGCCTCGATGTAAATACGAGGAGCCGCGCATTGCAGGATGTGGTTTGGTCTACCGCGGTCCAACACGGCCCCGGGACGCCGATTGTAAGTCGTGCTTGCAGCTCGTTAACGTGTAAGACGGCCGATGCAAACTATGATGAACAACTAATCCGCGCGATTTATGCGGAACGTGGTAAAAGAAAAGCAGACGGCAATCTCGCTTACTTCTCGAAGAGCTCGCCGAGTGTGCAACAAGGCGTGGCTAACCGGTTTAAGAGTGAGTTGCAGGATGCCCTGAAAATGCTCGCGAACGAAACCTATTAATCCTGAAGATGCCAGACGAATCAGAGCAACTGACTGTTCAGGTCAACGATACGGAGGCGGTCAGTGCGCTTCTGTATCCGGCTGCGAAAAAGGACCGCGCCGGACTGACTCTGTTGTTGGGCCACGGAGCAGGCGCAAACCAGACCAGTGGTTTCATGCGCATGTTTGCGAAAGGCCTGACCGCGCGCGGTCTCGACGTGATGACGTTTAACTTCATCTACATGGAGCAGGGACGTTCCGTTCCGGATCAGAAGGGAAAGCTCGAGTCGTGCTATCGCGCTGTCATCGAAGCGACACTCAAACACAAAAAGCTGAAGAAGAATCGTTTGGTGGTCGGCGGGAAGTCGATGGGCGGACGCATTGCGTCACAAGTCATGGCGGGAGAAGAGAAGGAGACGTTTGCGGATGATGTAGCCGGACTCGTGTTTCTCGGTTATCCACTTCATCCACCGGGCAATCCCGCGCGGCTGAGAGTCGAACACCTGGAACACATAGGCAAACCGATGCTGTTTGTCCAGGGCACTCGCGACGCGCTCGGCACACCTGAAGAGATTCAACCTTTCATTAAAAACCTCCGACCCGCCGCGAAGATTTATTCCATCGAAGGCGGCGACCACTCCTTCAAGGCGCCGAAGAAATTCGGAATACCACAGGAACAGATCTACGAAGCCGCGATGGACGAAATCAGTCGCTGGTCTCGCACTCTCTAGCCACAAATAATTAGCCACAAAAAGGCACATAAAGCACAAAAGAAAGCTTACCGTAGACGTTTTCCTTCTTTTGCGGCTTCATTCAATCTTTGTGGTGGGAGAGGTACGAGACTGCACAGGTCTCGTACCTCTTTAGCGTGGGAGGGATTCCATGTCTACTGCTTTACGAAGTTGTAAGTGATCACTCCTGACACCTTCACCGGTACTCCGCTGATCATCGTCTGCGAGAAGCGCGCCTGCTTAGCAGCCTTCTCCGCTTCAGGCACGAGAAGTGGATGGCCAGTACCTTTCGCCGAGAGTACCCGTCCGTCTTCATCAATGAGCACCTGTACAGTGACGGTCCCCTGAAGGCCGATCTGAAGAGCGAGCTTCGGATAGCTCGGCCTCGGGAGTGAAACCGCGCGACTATTGATCACTGTCGAGATCTTGAGAATTTTGGGAACCACGGGCGTTGGTGTCGGCACCGGTGGCGGTGGCGGTGTTTCCATTTCAATAGGGGTATTGCCCGTACCGGCGACTCTGCTGCCTGGCGGTGGACCAGGCGGGTCAACGTCTTTGTCTCCAAGCACCGAATCTCTCCGCGCAGGCAGAACTGTTGAAGCAACGGTGCCGATCGTGTCAGGCGGATTGTTTGGATTAGTAGGACTGTCCATCAGCACCGTGCGTGTCGAACGCGTGGGCTGATTATCGGAGTTAGATGCAGAACGAATCGTATTGGGAATTTCAGGCTGAGCCTCTTCCGGAGGAGGCAGCGGCACAAAAATGAGCAACTCCAACTCTGTGCTCTGGCTCTCGAGATGGGCATCGTATGCGTAGATACTAATTACACCTGTGATTGCAAAGAGCACGACATAAGTGGCAGTGGTAAACAGCAGAAACGATCCGCGCCGCTTGAATTCTTTGGCGTGCGAACTGGATTCAATCAGGTTATTAAACATCGGTTCCTCCGCTGGTTGCCGGTGCCTTCGGGTCGCGGGAGTCAACTGGCCTACTTAGACACCACCGGGGCCCGGGTGGTTCCCGTTCCTTGAAACATATCCGGTCCGGACTTACGATTAGTCCGCTCTCCGAGTCCCACTTCTTTCCCAGGAGCAGATTGCATGGCTACCCAAAAGGCCTTTCAGGAAGAACTCAATCCGTTCGAAATTGCTAAGCAACAGTTCAACCGTGCAGCCGATTACCTCGACCTGGACCCGTCGATGCGGCACGTCTTGGAAAATGCCAAGCGTCAACTGATCGTTTCCATACCCGTCAAGATGGACGGCGGCGACGTGCAAGTCTTCGAAGGTTATCGCGTGCAACACAACATCGCGCGTGGACCAGCAAAGGGCGGCATTCGCTATCACCCAAACGTCACGTTGGACGAAGTCAAAGCGCTCGCTTCGTGGATGACCTGGAAGTGCGCTACGGTCGGCATTCCTTACGGCGGCGGCAAAGGCGGCGTGATCTGCGATCCGAAGAGCCTTTCGCGAAACGAGCTCGAACGACTGACGCGTCGCTATGCTTTTGAGATCGCGCCGATCATTGGTCCGGATCGCGACATTCCCGCGCCCGACGTTTACACCGACGAACAGACCATGGCGTGGATCATGGACACGATCTCGATGGTGCGCGGCCACACGGAGCTCGGTGTCGTAACGGGCAAGCCGATCTCGCTCGGCGGTTCACAGGGACGTGCCGAAGCAACTGCGCGTGGTTGTCTTTATGCGTTGCGTGAAGCTTGTCGCATCAAAGGAATGAGTTTAAAAGACGCGCGCGTGGCGGTGCACGGTTTCGGCAATGCGGGCGCGAACATTGCGCGGCTGGTTGCTGAAGACGGTGCGAAAGTGGTAGCAGCGTGCGATTCGAAAGCCGGAGTTTGTTGTGACAGTGGTATCGACATTGCCGAGGCGTTAAAACATAAGGACGACACAAAATCGCTGGCCGGATTGAAAGGCTGTAAGGAAATGGATCCGGACGACATGGCCGGTTATGACTGCGACATTCTTTTGCCGTCGGCGCTCGAGAATGCAATCACGCTGAAAAACGTCGGCAAAGTAAAAGCGAAGATCATAGCCGAGCTGGCGAATGGTCCAACCACGCCCGGAGCCGATCGAGTCCTGGAGGATGAGGGATGCCTGCTTATTCCGGACATTCTCGCAAATGCGGGCGGCGTGACGGTGAGTTACTATGAATGGGTACAGGATCAGTATTCGTTCTTCTGGTCGGAGCGACAGATCAACGATACTCTCGAGCAGACGATCCAAACCGCATTCAATTCTGTGCACGAGACCGCGGAACATTACAACACTGACATGCGCACCGGCGCTTACATTCTCGCGGTTGGAAGAGTGGTGGAAGCAACGAGCGTGAGGGGGATTTTTCCGTAAACCATGGCAGACAAGATTACCATCTACGAAAAACCGACTTGAACAAAGTGTCGCGAAATGGACAAGCTACTCCGTGAGAGTGGTATCCCGTTTGAGAAGGTCAACTATTACATCGAACCGTTAACTCGCAAGAAACTTACCGAGCTGCTTCGCAAGATGAACTTGAAGCCGCGGGATCTGCTGCGTAAGAGCGAACCGATCTACAAGGAGCTGGGACTCGCCGAGGACAAGTTCAGCGACAGCGAGTTGATCGGATTAATGATCGAACATCCGGACCTGCTGCAAAGACCGATCGTCGAACGCGGAGATCGCGCGGTGCTTGGGCGTCCGACTGAGAACGTCAAAGAGTTGCTGTAAGATAAGGAACTCAGAATAGGACAAGTCACTTTAGGCCCCTTGAAATAGAACAAGTCAGGAAGAGGG
>DATENQ010000090.1:0-2923 GCA_035275005.1 Pyrinomonadaceae bacterium
TACCGCGCACGATCGCCTGCTCGAAGCCAAGCAGTTTGACGTTCGAATAAATATCGCCGGTGGTCTCGAGGCGATCCGGCGCGCGCGACGGCCCGACCTGAAACCCACACCCGCTCCCGAGGCGCAATTCGAGCGCAAGCATTTCACCTTGGCCGGGGATCTCAGTGCGATCAGCGTCTTTGACGCAATGCAGGTCATCGAAAACGCGCGTTTGAATGGCGTGCTGACTCTCAACGGTCCAAGCTACGAAGGCCAGGTGAAATTTAACGACGGCCGAATTGTCGATGCTGTGTGTGATGGTCAAGTTGGAGATCCGGGATTTCAGCGAGTAGTGGAGATTACCAGCGGCACGTTCGAATTTCAGAAAAGCTCGGAACAGTATCCGGTCCGCATTCAGGCGCTCAGCAACACCAACCTCATCCTTGATACGTTGCGTTTGCTGGACGAGAAGAAACAGTAAATCTTAATCGATCAACACACGAGTGTTCAGCGCTTCCGCCTTTTCGATGGCGGTGAGGAGGCGAAGAAACTGGTTGTAGTTGCGACTGCGCGAAGTCAAACGCGCGACTTCCGACTGGCTCAACTCGCTACGCAAGATGAGATCGAGAAAATCGTAGTAGTCCGCGGCAGCTTCGAAAGGAAGCTCGCGCGTGTACGTCGTGGTATCACTGTCTTCAGAGCGAAAGCCCGCGAGCAGATCGAAGATGTTGTCAGTCGTAAGCCGCGCGGCTTCGCGCGTGAGAACGATCGGCACGCGCAACTCAAAGAACCGCAACCCGTCTTCAGTAACGACGCGCCGCAACTCCTTCGTCGCTTCGCCATCGAAAGGCGACTCCGGATCGATCAGTATGCGTAGTAGTCGCGGCTGATCTTCCTTGTCGAGCGTGTCGAGTGCGAGCTGCACACGGTCCGCGAGAAACTTTTCAAACTGCGCCTCGACCGGATAATTGATCCGCCCTAAACAACCTACTGACTCTCCATCGCCGGCCATATCCAGCGGCAGGCACGCCGGACAGTGCGCACAAACAGACGTCGCCTCCTGCATGCGTTCGATTTCGGCGCTGGCGTTTTCAACCCACTGGAGTTTATCGATTGAGGGCGCGCTGGCGTCTCCGGTGGTGAGCTTGGCGTGCAGGCTGCTCAGCCGTCCCCACTCGCGCAAGTGCCGCTCAGAGTAATTGGCACGGAGCGGGCAGGCGTATTGCAGTGCGAATTCGAGCGACATCGTTGAAAGTATAGGTCATATAAGTCCTATCGGTCATATTGTGATAAGCTTTCCACCACCCGCAGCATGCCTTAGAAAGGTCAGCCAATGGCAGTTAGTCAGGAACTCTTGGAGATACTCGCGTGTCCGGCTTGCAAGGCGAAAGTCGAGCTCAAGCCCGATGGGAACGCGCTCAAGTGCGTCGAGTGCAAGCGTGTTTATCCCATCCGCGACGATATCCCGGTAATGCTCATCGACGAGGCCACGATCGAAGAGTGATTCGATGAACAGCTTGCGCGACATCGTCGAGCTTTCTCCTCAGTTACGCGACATCGAAACACAAGCAATGTATGGATTGCAGGGTCAAGACGCCGCGCAACCGCTGGCGCCGCCGCGCTGGAACTGGGCCGCAGTGCGCAAGGTCTTGCTGGTCCGGCTGCGGTCGATTGGCGATTCGGTCTTGGCCACTCCTTCAGCCTTCGCGTTGAAGCGCTTTCTGCCAGGAATCCAGGTCGACATCCTGGTGGAAGACTGGGTCGCGCCCCTTCTCGATCATCATCCACACATCACCAACGTGCTCGCCCTTGAACGCGGCGGACTGATGTCGCGAATGCGCGCGGCGCGTGAGTTACGCGCTGAGAAATATGACGTGGTTTACAACCTCCACGGCGGGACGACTGCGACGTTTCTGACGCGAGCTGCAGGCGCACGTCACCGCGTCGGCTTCAAGACTTATCAATACGCGCAACTTCATAATCACCTCGTGCCGTCGCCTTTGTTGCTCTGGGGCCAACAGAAGACACACTCTGTCGAACAGCAACTGGCGCTACTCGGTTGGACCGGCGTTCCCGTCACTGATCGACCTCGCACACACTTGGGCATCTCGCCTGAGGCAGTCGAAACCATCAACCAGCGACTTGCCGCCGTTGGTCTAACAGATCGAAAGATCGCTCTCATACATCCGGCGGCAGCGTTTGCAACCAAGCAATGGGCGACGGAAAACTTCGCGCGTATCGTGGAATATGTGGCTGAGCGCGGCTTCGCTCCGGTCGCGGTTGCGGCGCCACATGAGCAAGCGGTGTTGGAAAATCTCGTTGATGAGTCGTCCGTACATATTGAGACGTTTGATCTGTCACTGCCGGAAGTGACTGCGCTGGCTGCAAGATCCCAACTGTTTGTCGGCAACGACAGTGGCATCGCGCACATCGCATCAGCTGTTGGCGCGCGGTGCGTGGTTGTTTTTGGCTCTTCGAACATCGCGCACTGGCGGCCCTGGAATTCAGCGCCGGCGGAAGCCGTCTTCGAACAGATGCCCTGCCAACCCTGCCATGGGTATTTTTGTGAGAAGTTTGATCAACCCGAATGTATTCTGCGCGTGCCGGTGGAGCGAGTCGCGGCCGCGATCGATCGGGTGTTGTCCTGATGTCTCAGTTAACTAAGACGCGTGCTTCCGAGATCCTGCGAAATCTTCGTGGGCGTTACGTGCTCGTGCTGGGCGACGTGATGCTTGATGAGTTTGTTTGGGGCGACGTAACGCGCATCTCTCCGGAGGCGCCTGTGCCGGTTGTCGATGTGCGACGCGAGTCGATGCACCTTGGCGGCGCTGCAAACGTGCTTGCGAATCTTGTCGCGCTCGGCGCGCGCGGATCGGTTGTCGGCGTGGTGGGCAAAGACGCTGCCGGTGAGCGTCTGCAGGTGGGTTTGCGCGAACTCGGAACG
>DATENQ010000091.1:0-7300 GCA_035275005.1 Pyrinomonadaceae bacterium
CAGGTAATGACCGCGTGGGTCCTTCCACAACACGCTCATGTACTCAGGACTCAGCACCGTGACTGCCAACGCGATGAAGATCGGCAACGCGCACAGCAGCCAGGCCGACAATCGGGAACTGGTTGTCAGCGTTTTCAAGTCACCCAGGATTCGGAATCGTTCGCGAATGGTGTAAGCAACTTTCTCGAGGATCTCGGCAAGATTGCCGCCCGTCTCACGCTGAATCAGAACGGCGGTTACGCACATCTTGAGATCGAGCAGCGGCATTCTCTGCGTAAGGTTCTCGAGCGCGAGCTTCACTGACAGACCAAGGTTCTGTTCTTCATAAGCTTTGCGAAACTCAGTGGCGATCGGCTCCGGCATCTCTTCCGAGACCATGTGTAGAGCTTCAGAGAACGCATGGCCCGCGCTCAGCGCCCTGCTAACCAGGTCGAGTGCGTCTGGAAGCTGTTCCAGAAAAGCATCGAAACGCTTTTTGCGCCGGTACCAAACGTGCACTAGCGGAATCAAGGCACAAACGAGGCCCGCGAGGATCATCAGCGGAATAAAAACTGTTAAGACTGACGCTGCCAACCCGCCGAGTATGCCCGCCATGAACGAAAACATCAGCAGTCGCGAGGGCGTAATGTGGAGGTTGGCCTGGTCCAACATTCGCTTCAGGTGGAACGTCGCCTGAATGTTGACCATCGTCCGGTTCACCCACGGGATCTCGCTCATCAACTCGTTACGAGCGAGTATCACGTCGATATCCTCGGTGTGCGCTGAATGAAGCAGCGCCTCCGACAGCCGTTTTTGCAGCCGCGCGCGCTTCTGGTCTGATCCGTGCGTAGCCAACAGATAAGCACCCAGGACCAGAAACAGCGCAAAGACGAATACGAGAAAAGATACAATCATTGTGAGTTACATCTCCTCGAAAAAGACGCGCGGCAACTGCAGACCGCAGGCTTTCAACCGGTCGGTGAACCGTGGGCGAATACCGGTCGGACGGAAACGTCCGAGTACCTGGCCCTGTGCATCAACGCCGGTCCTCTCGTATTGGAAGATCTCCTGCATGGTGATTGTTTCGCCTTCCATGCCGGTGATTTCAGAAATGGACGTCACTCGTCGCGAACCGTCAGACATGCGCGCGACCTGCACCACGAGATTGATCGCCGACGCGACTTGTTGGCGCATGGCGCGATCCGACAACCGCATGCCGGTCATCTGAATCATCGTTTCGAGACGTGCCAGAGCGTCGCGTGGAGTGTTGGCGTGAACGGTGGTTAAGCTGCCGTCGTGACCGGTGTTCATGGCCTGAAGCATGTCGATCGCTTCACCACCACGTACCTCGCCGATCACAATGCGATCGGGACGCATACGAAGTGCGTTGCGCACGAGATCTCTTTGTGTAACTTCACCGCGACCTTCGATGTTGGGCGGTCTGGTTTCGAGTCTGACGACGTGCGGCTGTTGGAGCTGAAGTTCCGCCGAGTCTTCGATAGTGACGATACGTTCGTTCTCGGGAATATAAGCCGAGAGCGCGTTCAGGAGCGTCGTTTTTCCGGCGCCGGTACCACCCGATATCAGGCAGTTCAGGCGTGCGTGAACGACCATCTGCAACATGTCGGCGATATCTTTGGTGAGCGCTTTGTTGTCAACCAGCGAAGACATCTTGAGCGGATCGGCGCCGAACCGGCGAATCGATAACACCGGGCCATCGATCGAAAGCGGCGGGATGATAGCGTTGACGCGTGAGCCGTCCTGTAGACGAGCGTCAACCATCGGGGACGATTCGTCGATACGCCGGCCGACTGACGACACGATGCGCTCGATCACGCGCATCAAGTGCTCGTCGTCTTTGAATCTCACGTTAGTCGCTTCGATCTTGCCGCGGCGCTCGATGTAGATCGTATCGTGCGAGTTAACGAGAATGTCGGAGATCGTCGGATCTTTCAGTAGTGGCTCGAGTGGTCCAAGTCCGAAAAGCTCATGCTGAACGTCGTTGACGAGTCGCTCGCGCTCGGATACCGATAACGGCATGGCTTCCTGAGCGAGGACAGCCTCGGCCAAACGCGAAACTTCCGCATGGACCTGGTCCGGAGTAAGGGTCGACAGCTTGGTCAGATCCATCCGGTTGATCAGCGTCCGGTGCAGACGCGATTTCATTTCCTGGAACGACTGTTGACCTGATCCGTCCGCTACGATTCCCGGGGCGTTGTTGTTGCCGATTAATCTTTCACGTAGTGCCATAATGTTTGCTCAGGTGGGCTTCGGGTTATTAGACCTTTTCCATTTGGGCTTGAAGTTTGAAATTCGGTTGGGCCGACTGCTTCTTGAGTAACGAGGCCCAGAACGGACGGCGTTGTTTCGATTCATCGATCGGCGCAACACCCAGCGACATCTGCTGCGCTATGCGACGAATCTCGAGCGCGATCTTTGAAGTAGGCTCAGCTTGCACGAGCGGCGTGCCGAGATTGATCGAACCGACTGCTGTTTGGTAGTCACTCGGCACAAAACCGACTACCGGCTCGCCGAGAAACTTTTCGACTTGCCTCAGATCGAGATCGATCTGCTTACTCCAGCGATTGACGACAATTTTTACTTTCTTACGCGGATATCCGAGCCGGTCGAAGATCTCGAGCGCTCTTTGCGTGCTGCGGATTGCGGGAATGTCGAGGGTCAGCACCAGGACGATTTCGTCTGACTGATCGAGGGCCGCCAGCGTAATTGAGTCGAATGTGTGCTGCGGATCGAGCACGACGTAGTCGTAGTGCTCGCGCAGTTTCTGCAGCACTTCGAAAACGTGTTGCGGCTCGATCTCATCGGCGTGGTCGGCTTCGCGTGGCGCTGCGAGTAGCGATAAGTGGGTGGAATGCGGAGTGACGAGACTGTTGATGAGCGTTTCGTCAAGACGCTGGCGCTTCTCGACCATGTCGGCGATCGAATACTTCGCGTCTAATCCCAAAAACAACGGCAGGTCACCGGCTTGTAGATTGAGATCGACAAGCACGGTTTTCGAAGCTGTCGCTGCCGCCAGATTGGTCGCGATGAACGACGTGCCACAGCCGCCTTTGCTGGAAAACACGGCGACCATGCGGCCTTTCTTTTTAGGCGCCTCGACCTGTTGTTTTGTCTGTAACTCTGAAACGCGAGCCAAAACCGTACGCAGTTCTTCAGCGCTGATCGGAATGCGCAGAAACTCACGCGCGCCGGCGCGCAGGCTTTTCAGAATATGATCAGGTGATGCGTCCTGGGCGGCTGAAATGAGGGCAGTTCCGGGACATTCGGCATTTAACTTTTCAATAAACCTGACGGCGGTCTCGGCGTTTGGACCAAGCGCGATAATCGCGGCGTCAGGCTTTAAACGAACGATCTCTTCATAGAGCTGTTCAGCGTCGTTGCCGCCTGCAAGCAGCTTCACGCGTTCTTCGGCGGTCAAGGCCCGGCGAATGTCTTTGAAGTTTTCGAGTCCGGTACTTAAAACGACACATGTGATTGGTTCAGTCATGATTTTTTGGACCAGCTCTCAAGAGCTCGGATGAGGTTAGGGGTTTAGGGAATCAACCCGGCACATTCCCCTGTTAGTGTGGTTGTGTAATGTGGCATCGCGATCTTCTTCGGCAACATCGGCAGTACAAACTGAAACTGATAACCAGTGATACTGACGGTGGCAGTTCCCTGGTTGACTGAAAAGTCGCTGGTATGGGCCACTGTAACGTTGGCAGTCGTCAACCCCGGAACCAGCGGTTGCCCACTACCAGCGACATTTCCGTAAACGACCAGGTTCTTGATGTTGGCATCTTCACCACTATTGGACCGGTGAAGCACTGCATAACGTGCGCCGCGCCGGACCGCATCCGTCAGTGCGTTGTGCGCCCATAAGGCTCGTCCAAATTCCAACACAGCGAATATCGCCATAATGAAAATGGTCGCGCCAATGGCGTACTCAACCAAAGTTGAACCTTTCTCGTCGTGATTGAAGCTCTTGATGCGAAGCATGGTTTTGTCTCTAGACTGATGAGTTAAGCATGTAGTGCATCGTAATGCTGGGCTTAACATCCACATTGAGTGACAAGCCGCTAATCTTCGTCATTTTTCCCAGGTCGAAAATCGGAGCGTGCTTGTAGTTTTTGATCCTGATGGTGACGGTCGCCGGTACGCCGGCGCCGGTGGAGCTGGAATACGTGCCACCTTCAAAAATAAGGTCGACGTTAGCGATCGTGAGACCAGGCAACACTGGCGAGCCTGTGCCCGCAGTGTTGCCATAGACCACCAACCTCTTTGCAGCTAACTGCCAATCCGTACTGGGGCTGCTCACAGGTTTTGCAGCCATAAGTCTCGCTCCTACACGCGCGGCCTTGGCTAATGTCGTGTACTCGTAAAAGTAACGGCCAAACTCACCCACCGCACCAAACAGCATCAACAGAAGCGGTAAGACGATTGCGATCTCGACCAGTTGCACGCCCTGTTCATCACGTCGAAAGCGAAGCAACCAGTTGATTCGGTGCCAACGCCGAGCGTTGCGAATTTTGCGTACTCGATGATGCATCTCTGTTGCCTCCTATTTATATAAAACAGGAGTGACCGTTAGCGGACTTCCTGCGCCACCGGAGCCGACGGAGCCGACACCGACGGTGATTTCATTCATGTATTCAGCCACCAGGTCGCCGCCGCTGCCGCTGCCAACCTTTGTTTGCAGGAAGAATTGACCAATGCGATTGAACCTGACGATGTTCCTGCCTGGATCGAATTCTGACTCCTTCACGATCGGGATGTAGACCACACGGCGGCCCGCTATTCCCGTATGTGATGGTGCTTTCGTATTCGCAGCGCCTCCGGCAAGGTACTGCGCGTAGGTGATGCCCTCTTTGACGTTGGTATCCGGAGGGTGATCCTGTGGATTCACCTGCGATGATTGATAATCGTCGAACCGGGTATTAACTCCCTGCCTGACGGCGCCGGCAGTCACACCAGGCTTGGTATCGAGGGCATATTCAGATCCTGGTCCCGCGCAGGCATCTACGCCCGCAGCCAGGCCCACACGTGCATCGGCGCCGCCAGATCCGGCAATCGCGAGAATCTGGTAGTTGCCCGGCGAGACGAACGATCCGCCTTGCGCGCGGAAGGTATAAGTGTTTGGAGCAACGATCGGAGTGCCGTAATCGATTACCATTACCGGAAGGAAATTGCAGATGTTGGTTAGCCCTACTGAATAACCGGCGGTTGCGGTCGCTGTTAGATTCTTGCTCTTACCCAGCACCGCTGCCGCGAATGAAACGCCCACCGGCGATGGCGCAGTGGTAACCCGCACGTAGCGGATGTTAGCGACTGTGGCCGGAGACTTGGCAGCCGAAGCCCCCATGTATGTACCTTCTAAAGTGGTTGAGAATTCAACACTGGTAATCGTGATTCCCGTGTGCGCGAAGTTGTATTTATTACTCGTCTTAAGAGTTGCTTGAGCCACTGCGGCGTCAATACCCGCCGGACCGCTATTAAGAACTGATACAGCAGCAAGCGCTGCTGCATCAGCTCCGTTCTGAAGTTCAGTTTTAACCAGGTAGAACCTGCTGATATCGACTCCCAGTCCAACCGCCAGCAGGATGGCCAGCATTCCGATTGCTGAAGTGGCCAGAATTGAACCTCGTTCTTGCTTTCTCGATCCCGCTTGTCCTACTGATCTGTGCTTCATGTTCTCCCCCTCTTTGTTTCGAATGATCGGCTCGAGAAAAGAGAGTTGCGATTACCAGGGCCTGACAGAACTCGGATTGGAATCCATCGTTACTGCTTTAGCGACTGGCAGGGCAGGATTACTGTTGCGCACGCTACCGAGGGTGCCGGTGCTGTTGCCTTGGGTAGCGGTGTCGGTCGTCGTCTTGGTCTTGGGCTCCTCGACTTTCGCCGGCGCTGCTGCTGGAGTTGTTTCGTTCTGTCCGGAAACTTTGTAACCGGACTGGCCCGAGATGCCTTCACCCTTCTGCTCGAGACCCAGGGGTGAACCATTCTTCAGACCATCTATGCCACGCATGGTCGGCAGGTCGTCGCCGTTGACGGGCTTCACCATGTGCGCGGTCACGAAAAACATTAGCTCGGTCTCTTTCTTCTCGAACGACTTCGATTTGAAGAGATTGCCGAGCACGGGAATGTCACTGACGATCGGAATTCGCGACAGAGTCTTGGTTTCGGAGTTATCAAGCAAACCGGCGAGTGCGAACGACTGACCATCGCGCAGCTCGATGCCGGTCTTGGCGCGGCGAGTACGCAGCGCAGGCACGACGAAACCGTTAAAGCGAATGCCGTTTGCGAAGTCGATAGTGGAAACTTCAGGTTCGAGCTCGAGACGGATGTGGTCTTCGTCGATGATCGTCGGTTTAAAGTTCAGGCGGATGCCATATTCTTTCCAAACGATGGTGATGCCGGTGTTGTTGTTGCCGGTCTGCAGTACGGGCACCGGGAACTCACCGCCGGCGAGGAAGCTCGCCTGCTGGCCGTTCATCGCGATCAGGTTTGGCTCGGCCAACTCACGGAAGGCGCCTTCCTGGCGCAACACTCTGAGCATTGCCGCCGTGCCGATTTGTCGATTGAAAATAAAGAGATTGAGCGCCGGATTAAGAACGCCAGTGAGCGCGGCCGCAGTCTGGGTGATGGCTGCCTCGCTAACGGACGTCGGGCCGCCACCGCTGTTGACGTAACCGGAAGTGCCTCCCTGCGGATTCGACAGGAACGACGTGCCGTAGTCACGCAGCTTGTTGCGATTAACTTCGGCAACACGCACTTCGAGTTGAATCTGCGATGCGCCCGTAACAGGCGACGTGAGCATGTTCACGACTTTGAAGTTCGCTGCTTCGACAACACTCTGCACCTGCGCGGATGTGGCTGCATTCGCCACGCTGCCCGAGATCACAACCGAACCAGCGGCCTGGCTGAGACGGATGTCATCCTTCGGAAACAGCGCGCGGATTTGAGAGTCGATCAGCGACAGATTGGCGCGGACGTAAACGTCAAACACTAAAAACTGACCGCCGGTCTGCTCCCAGGCGATGAAGTTGACCTGACCGGAACCTTTTCCATTCACGAGCACCTGGTCGGGAGTGACGAGCACGGCTTCAGCGATTTCAGGATTCGAAACCGAAAAGCGGCCCACCGGACGATCGAAATTGATCACGCGCGACTGTCCCACCAGAACGTTGACGGCAATCGCCTCTTTGTTCTGACTGAACGACGCCTTGTAGGAGTTTTCCTGGGCGTGCGCGATCGAAGTGGCAAAGATAGTAATCAGGGACGCCAGCAATAAACTCACTCGGCGTGCAATTGGGGAACGGCT
>DATENQ010000092.1:0-4489 GCA_035275005.1 Pyrinomonadaceae bacterium
CACTCCGTGGCCGCCCGTGGTGTCCGAATTCGAACGACGGGCGGCCACGGAGTGCCGCCCCTACAGGTTCACCCATGTACCAACATTCTGGGAAAGAGCCTTTTTGTACAAATAGTCTGCGCAGGCGACGTCTTCGATTGCAAGACCGAGGGATTTGAAGAGCGTGATGTCGGTCGGAGAAGTGCGGCCGGATTTCAAGCCAACCAGGAGCTCTCCTATTTCACCGATAATACTATCCGGTGTGACAACGCCTTCCTTAGCCGCCAGCAGATAATCACCCGATTCATTCAACGCAGACTCGCGACGATCTACGAAGATCCGTGCAGCGCCCATCGTGCCGCTGTCGACCTCGCGCGAGTTCGGTGAATGCGTGCCAATCGCGTTCACGTGCGCGCCGGCAGAGATCCAGTCCTTATTAATCACTGGCTCGAGGGAAGAAGTCGCGGTAACAATCAAATCCGCGTCGCGCACAGCTTCCTCATTAGTGAGCACGGCCTTAATGGGAAACGAAAACTTTGGCTGCATCTCGCGCGTGAGCTCCACAGCGTGCTCGAAGTTCCTTGCAACTACTCGAGCCTCTTTGATCGAACGCACTAACGCGAGCGCCGCAAGGTGGGTGCGAGCCTGAACACCCGCGCCGATAATCGCCAGGTGTCGTGCGTCTTCACGCGCGAGCAAACGAGTCGCCACCGCTGACACTGCCGCAGTGCGAATCGCAGTAATCTCTGAAGCGTTCATCAGAGCGAGCAACTCGCCGGTCTCACGGCTGAACAACATCACCGCGCCCTGATGCGCATCCTTCCCCTGTGCAGGATTACCCGGAAAGACGCAGATAGCTTTGAGCCCAAACGCGCCCTGCTCGCCGGTGCGATACGCGGACATCAAGCCGAGTAAGCCGCGCGCCTGCGGCGGACGAATTATCGTACGCAGTGGTTGAAAAATTTCATCGCGCGCAAGTGCTGCCAACGCATCCGCCATCAACTCGATGCAATCCCGCATCGAGAGAAGCTCTCGAATCTGCGCGCTGTCGAGAATAAGTATTTTCATTGTTGATCCATCAAGAAGTGCTGCGCGAGAGAGATTACCCCAAAAGGTGACTCACCTCACGCACCGCGCACGTAATGGTTAACGTAGAGTGAGCATATTTAGCCTGAGTATCGATAAAACTGCAAAAAACCGCCTTAAGTGAAGCGAGCACGTATTGGCACACACATTGCCAAAAGAGGGCCACGGAGGCAGTAGGGATGAAAAAGGGGTTAGTTAGTATTTTCTGTTTGTTGGTTTTGACATTAACGGCGCTCCCAGTGGGAGCACAAACGCGCTACCGGCGTTATGAAGGATCCAGATACGAACAGCGTGCTCGAGATTACCGTTACGGAGATCGAGTTAACACCGGACGCCGATATCGACGGTCGGATCGAGACAGGTGGAATAACGACAGGTCGTTCTGGGATCGCCATCGAGATAAGTTGACCACCGCAATCGGAGCTGGCGCGGGAACGGTAGTAGGCAGCACGGTTGGTGGTAAGAAGGGCGCAATCATTGGCGCTATCGTAGGTGGAGCGGGATCGGCCCTCTACACTTACAAATTGAGAGATAGAAACAGGCGACGCTTCTAAGTGTTGCACTAAAGTTCGGTCACGCATTGCAAGATGAGTGGCCTTGTAAGGGCCCGGATGTGAAGGGGAGAGCACGTCCGGGCCCAAACATTTTAAAGCCGGATTTTCACGCAAAGGCGCAAAGTCAGCAAAGAAAAAGCAGTCGCAGGACGACTTACTTTGCTGACTTTGCGCCTTTGCGTGAAAATCTTCCGTCGCTCAATTAGCCCGCTCACCTCGGTTTCTGTTATATAGATACTTACCGCACTTAATTAGGCTTGTCGGAGACTTTGATGGAATTCCAGGAAAACATTCTCGGTCTGATCGGAAATACGCCTTTGGTACGGCTCAACCGGTTGGCCCGCAACGTAAAAGCGCAAGTCTACGCAAAGATGGAGAACCTGAATCCGGGCTACTCAGTTAAAGACCGGATCGGCGTCGCCATGATCGAGACCGCTGAACGCGAGGGCATACTAAAACCCGGCGGTACCGTTATCGAGGCAACTTCGGGAAACACCGGTATCGGTCTAGCAATCGCCGCTGCTGTCAAAGGTTACAAATGCATCTTCGTGATGACCGACAAAGCTTCAGTCGAGAAGTCGCGTTACTTGAAAGCACTCGGCGCCGACGTAGTCATCACTCCAGTATCCGCTAAACCGGGAACTCCCGATCACTACGTTTCCACCGCCAAGCGCATCGCTTCGGAAACTCCCAACTCGTTTTATCCCGATCAGTATTCAAATGCTGCAAATCCGGAAGCTCATTACCGCACTACCGGTCCGGAATTGTGGCGCCAGACTGAAGGCAAGATCACTCATTTCGTGGCTGGACTCGGAACTGGCGGAACGATCTCGGGCACCGGTCGCTTCTTGAAAGAGAAGAACCCGTCGATCAGGATCATCGGCGCCGATCCATACGGATCGATTTTCAAGACTTACAAAGAGACAGGCAAGATCATTGAGACAACTCCGTACCTCGTCGAGGGAATCGGTCAGGAGATCGTGCCGGCTAATGTGCACATCAAGTACGTTGACGAAGTGATCAACGTTACCGATCGTGAATCGTTCGAGATGTCGCGGTTGTTGGGTCGTATGGAGGGAATCTTTTGCGGTGGATCTACCGGTACTAATCTCGCGGCTGCGTTGCGTGTAGCGAGCACCCTGGACGAGAACGCGATCGTAGTTTTTATTGTTTGCGATACCGGCGAACATTATCTGTCGAAACATCACTCAGACGAATGGCTCAAAGAGAAGCGCTTGCTAGAGCCGCAAAAGATCACCGCGGGATTGATTAGCGGCACCAAGAAACCACAGGCGCCGAAGTCGTTAATTTTTGCAACGCCGGTTGATACTGTTGCATCAGCACTCGAAAAAATGGACGACCTGGGTTTGACGCAGATTCCGGTGCTTGAAGAAGGACGAGCGGTAGGTTCGTTGCGTGAGAATCGAGTACTGGCGAAAGTGGTGCGCAATAGGGAACTGCTGAATTCGTCAGTGAGTGAAGTGATGGAGGCGAGTTTCCCGACAGTCGACGTTGATGCGAGTTCTTCAGAAGTAACGCGACGCTTGCAAACGAGTCCGGCAGTGCTGGTCGAGGAGTATGGCCGGATCGTCGGCATCATTACTCGTCACGACGTGCTCGAATTGAAAAACGTATCTCATTAGCAGCGATCGTCAACATCCACGGCACTGGGCCGTGGCATGTCTATGAAAGAAGCAAAAGTTCTGGCGGCCAATCGTGCGGCCTTCCACAATTATCATATTTCGGATAAGTACGAAGCCGGGATTGTCCTGACAGGCACCGAAGTAAAGAGTGCCATGGATGGTCGCGTACAGTTAAAGGAAGCTTACATTTCTGTGCGCGAGGGCGAGGCGTGGTTGTTTAATGCACACATTTCGCCTTATTCTCATGGCAACCGCGAGAACCACGATCCACTGAGGACTCGCAAGCTGCTGCTTCACAAACGTGAAATATCCCGACTGGACGAAGCCACAGCCAAGCAGGGAATGACCCTGGTTCCTACGCAGCTCTACTTAAAAAACGGCCGGATCAAAATTGAAGTGGGCGTCGCGCGCGGTAAGAAGATGTATGACAAGAGAGAGGCCGAACTGAAGCGAACAGTAGAGCGAGAGACGCGCGCCCAGTTGAAAGAGCGCAATAGATAAGAACTACATCCACATTTCCAGGAGAACCAACCCACCATGCAAGTTGAAGCCAGCCGGGCAGCCATCGAAGAGCTTGACGTCCAAGCTCTGGCGGTTACTGTTTTCAAAAGTGAGAAAGCCGACGAGGGCTTTTTGAAGAATCTTGACGAACTATCGGGCGGCCTTGTGCGTTCCGCACTCGACGCAGAGGAGTTCAGTGGCAAAGAAGGTGAAACTGCTTATTTCCACCTTGTTGGAAATACCAAACTGAAGGCACGCCGGTTACTTCTCGTCGGCGTGGGCGAAGCGAGCGATTACAAACCAGTGAATGTCTCCCAAATGGCAGGAACTGCCGTTCGTTCCCTGCGCAGCAAGAACGTTAAATCAATCGCGGTGCTCCCGCGAGCCTCCGGCGATGCCCGTGAAACTGCCGCCACTGCCGTCCAGGGCGCATTCATCGCGCTGTTCGATCCTGATAAGTACCGCACTGTTGAAAAAGAAGAAAAGAAGATCGACCGCCTGGTTGTCGTGATCGATGGCGCTGACGAAGACGCACTCCAGCAAGGCGTAAACGCTGGAAGGATAGTGGGTGAGTCAGTGAACTTTACTCGCGATCTCGCCAATGAGCCCGGCGCTTACATGACGCCAACGGACATGGCGGAACGAGCGCGCGAAATTGCCGGCGAGTTTGGGTTGAGTGTTGACATCCTCGACGAAGCGCGCATGGAACAGGAAGGCATGGGTTCG
>DATENQ010000093.1:0-7454 GCA_035275005.1 Pyrinomonadaceae bacterium
GACGCAATACAACGGAGTTCTCCGTTAATACAACAGCATGCGCTGGAGGAACTGCCTCGACATTTTTGAATGGAGTCTGCCAGGGATCGGGAAGGCGAGTCAGATAAGCAGCAATGTATTCGTCGTCAATTTCGAGATTGACCCCGGAAAGATCGAGCAGAACGCGAAGGTCGCTCGCCCAAATCACTCGCTTTTCGTTTCTTTGATAATAGAGATCGTGTGCCCCAATGATGTCGCGCGCCAGCAAGAGTGAGTGAGAAGCTGGTTCCCAAATCGAGAGCGCGAAGGTGCCAATGATTCGGCTCAAGCAATCGAAGCCCCACTTCAGATAAGCCGCCATCACGATACCCGCATCACTTCGATCGCCACGCAGCTCCTCGCCGAGATTTGTAATTAGTTCTTCGCGGTTATCGAGTCGACCATTCCAACACAGGATTTGTCCGCGGCTTGATACCAACGGCTGTCTTTCGTCGTGAGACTCACGAGTAGTGTTGAATGCACGATAGACCATTGCAACTGAGTCTAATCGCACGTTTTCCCCGCCATCCGGACCACGTTTTGCGAGTTGCGAGGCAAGTACACTCACGAGGTCGTCGTCAATAGGATCTTTGTCGAAGTTGAAGATGCCGCCTATTGCACTCATTCGATTCCTTCTTTCTCAAAGTTCATTTAGCCATCGCAGCGGCTGAGACAACCGGCGCGGGCATAGTCTCGATTACGGGTGAGTATCTGGGCTGCAGGAGGTTTCGTTTGTGCAAAGATCGGAGCCAGTATTCAAAGGGAGCGAATGAAATGACGTGGGCAATGGACGCATTGTTGCTATCGAGAGCCGTGACGAGTGCGTCTGAGTCGAGGTATCCATAACCGGCTGCGAGTCCACCATCGAAGAGAGAGCTTAACCTCTCGCGCTCCCGCCTCGTTGCGTAGACCATGGCCTGAAGGTTGGTGATTCTTCCTTCAGTGCGATTAACCAGCTCGACCGGAAGAAGGTCACGTAAAGATCGACGGAGAATTGATTTTCGCTCATAGGGCCGTGCTTTTTGTTCGGGAGGAATTGCCAGCATGAATTCAACGAGTGGCCGGTGCGTGAAGGGGTAGCTAAACTCAAAACTGCACAACTCACTCCAAAAGCCGCCCGAGAGCTCCCTCGGTGCACACAAAAAATTTGTTGATTCACGACGAGCACCAGGGCGGCGAAATCCGAAAATTTCAGGAGGCCCAAACAAACGGTCCGGAAGGTCCATGCGCTTCACAAAGTCTGCATTGAAGAACTTGAGTACTTGTTTCAGTCCGCGCCTGCGGGCGCGCTGTAGCTGGTGAGGCAGAAGTGGCGTTATCAAGTTTTGCCAAAGCAGGCGACGATAAGGTTGAGACAGCGCCTTACTCCAGATCTGGAGGCGTTGATGCAGCTGCAACAAACGACCATCGACTAACAGGTTCGCGAGCTCAGGAAAAGGATCCTCACCTCCCGAGAGCACTTCATCCGCACCTCTCCCCGTCAGGAGAACACGCGCTCCAGCTTGGTGCATTCTTCGATTGAGCGTCCGGTAATAGGCAATAAAGTTGGACGGGAAGCTTGGTATCGTGGGAACGTACTCTTCTCCACATTCCGACAGGATCCGGTTGTCGTCTTCTCGTAAGTGAAGGCCTCTCTTTCCAATCTTCTCTTCCACGGGCTCGATGTATCTGCGCTCGTCGCACTTTGAAGCCTCATCGAAGACCATCGACACTGTTTGCAGTCCGGTAGCTCCGCACTCCCCTTTTTTGATGAGGTCGGCGGCCATGCAAACAACAGATGAAGAGTCGAGTCCGCCGCTTAGTTCCGACCACACCTCGCCGTCGATCCTGAGCCGGCACCGCACGCCTTCTCTGAAGAGGTGACGAAAATGTTCTTCGTATTCGGCGTCCGATCTGTAACGAATCTCGCGATGAGGATCGGGCGCCCATATTCTTCGCGTTTGAATCCGGCCGTGCGTGACTGTTACGACACTCCCCGGTGGAACTGCGTGGATCCCTTTGTACGGAGTCGAGCCCGGTTCAGGAAGGTTTGTTAAAAACCCGGCCACGTATTCGTCGTTGAGTTCCAATGGAACTCTCAACACTTGCACGAGACCGGCAAGCTCCGTTGACCAGATAATCCTGTCTTCCGCAGCGTGGTAAAAGAGGGTCCTTGGTCCGATAAAGTCGCGCGCAAGAATCAACGATTCGGCGAACGGGTCCCAAAGAGAAAAGGCGTAATCACCAACCACCTTTGGCAGGAAATCAGAGCCCCACTTTAGATACGCCGCCATCACGATGGAGACGTCCGCGCTGGCGCGTGAGAGAGCGTTTCGCAGATCACTAATGAGTGCTTCGCGATTATCAAGACGACCATCCCAACATAGAACGTGGCCATGACTTGACACGAAAGGTTGCGTTTGAGACCGCGATTCGCGATTGGTATGGAACGCGCGATACGTCATCACGAGCGGACCGTTGTGGACTTGTGTGCCCCCATCCGGCGCGCGAGTCTTCAGCCCGTGGTCCAACGCAAGAAACGCCGCGTGATCGGCTGGACCGACGTCGAAGTTGTATATCCCACCGATTGCACTCACGGCCTTGCTCCTAACATCTATCCAACACTTTGTGAGTTTCCTGCACACTCTTCGAGTCGTTAATTACCTGGCCGTCAACCTCAACCCAGGCATGGGCAAGGAAAGGAAGTTTTTGACAACCGATAACCAACTCGGCGTAGATCCCATTAGCACGCAGGAGACAAGCCAACACCGCCGAGCGTTGCAAGCACATGGCTTGTTTCGGATACCACGTCATCGCGCGCGTCACTTCCTGCATTACTTTGTCGAGTGCATCAGTCCCGTGATTTCGGGTACTTACCGGCCATCCTTTAACGAGCTCATAAACGGCGGCAAAACCGAGGAGAGCAAGAAAGATGTCGACGATTGCAAGAGCCAACAAGGCAGCGGCGACACGTGCATTTATCCTGAGCAAGCCGCTAATCGTGCGTTGCGCGAGAAACACCCGGACTAATCTGATGGAGTGCGCTCGAGTCGCCGTTGATCTGCTGATTTGAATGAGCTTGACTCGCTGAAAACCAGCCAGCAAACGTGCCGTGTCTTTTTCAATCTGCGTTCGAGGGATCTCAACAAAGTCACAACTCAGCTGGTCAATAATATCGGCCGGCGCCAACCCTTCGGCGGAGGCGGCAAGCTTCGCCCAGACAACACTGCCGACTCCGATAATGCTGTAGATCTTATTCTGCGTGATGTGAAGAATGGTGCTGCCATCCTCGTCACTATTCGAGCGGACATCCGGCGAAATGTTGAAGCGTATTAGACTACTGGACATAGACTTATTTGAGAGGCTCGGGGGAAGCCTGTGCCGCCAATGTTGGACCAGAGTTGAGTGTCGTTTCGCGAGGCACGCTACGCTGCTCGAGCGCAACCAGAGAACGGTTTTTGAATTCTGCTTAGTATCCTAAGCACCGCATGTTTTTGCAGGGGTTTCCGGGCAATCGTAGACAGGGGGGACACCAAATTCTTGCTTGCAATACTAAGCAAAATTTCAGCGACAGCAGCTTTGAAGAAGGGCTTACAGCCTGCGAAGCAGGTAAGGCAGAGCATGTTGTGCCCGGAACCTGCGAAGCAGGTGGCAGAATAAAGCCTTGGGTCGCAAGCCCCAGGAAAGCCGCAAAAAACAAGGGTGCAAGCCCGTGAAACGGCCGACAGCACAATCCCTACCGAGGCTGTCGCCCGTTTCACGGGCTCGAACGCTATTTTTTCATTCGTGAACCTGGGGCTTGAGCCCCGGCTTTATACTTACGCCTGCTTCGCAGGCCATGTAGGTTTGCGATTCATCAGCGAGCTGGCCATAGTTCAAGTGAACGACACGATTGGCCCAATGAGTGGGATAAGGACGATGTGAGATGACGATCGTGGTGACGCCCTTCAGGTAATGGTGTAGACCATTGAACAAACGTTTTTCGGTGATCTCATCGAGCGCGGAGGTGCACTCGTCAAGAATCAGGATCTTCGGGTGTTGTAGTAATGCACGGCCCAGCGCAACGCGCTGCCGTTCGCCGCCGGAAAGTCGGTTGCCACGAGGGCCGAGCGGCTCGTCAAGCCCCTTAGGCAACCTGCTTATCACGTTATCAAGCTGTACGAGTTTTATAACCGTGTCGAGCTCTTCACTCTTTGCTTGCGGATTTCCATAAAGCAGATTTTCACGCAACGTTAAATCAAACAATACAGGCTCTTGCGGGACGAAAATTACTGTCGATCTCAAACTCCTTAATTGGATGCTACGTACATCAGTCCCATCGAGAAACACATTGCCTGCGCGCGCATCATACAAACGCGCCAACAACTTTGCGATCGTGCTCTTGCCGTTACCACTCATTCCTGAAAACGCAACCCGCTCACCGGGATTGACGCGTAGACTGACAGAATCCAGCACAGGCCGATCTGCGCGATAACCGAACGAAACATCTCTCAGTTCAACTGACCCCGCAGCATGAGGTTGCAAAGCGAGTGCGCCCGGAGCATCGCGCAACACGAAGTCAGCTTCAGTAATCTCCATCAAGCGGCGCACGCTTGCGCCCACACGCTGAAGCTTGGAATAAATGTCCACTACCCCATACAGCGGAATAAACAGCTGCAGGGTGTAGCCGTAAAACGCAACTAATCCACCTGCCGTTAGCGTTCCGATAATCACCTGATAACCGCCATAACAAAGCACCGCGGCAATGCCAAAGACAATAATCAGGTAAAGCAACGAACCAAAAAACAGTTCGGTGCAACGACGCTTTACCTGTGCTCGAACCGTGACGCCTGAGAGGCGCGCAAACCGGCGCGCCTCTCGCTGTTCGCAGGAAAGAAGCTGTACTTGCACCATCGCGGAAAGATGCTCCTCCAGAAAACCAATCATCTTTCCGGATTCGCACTGCACAGTCTCGGAAGCCTCTCGCAAACGAGCGTGAAACCGCCGGCGCACGAGGACAAATACCGGTATCAGCGGCAGAACAATCGCAGTTAATCGATAATTCAAGACAAGCATCGTAGTCATTGCCATAGCAAATACGGTCACCATCCGAAGCGTGCTGGGAATAACTTCACCACTCAACGTTCCGATCTGTTCTACGTCGCTTTGCAATCGGTGCAACGTGTCGCCCACCCGGCGATTTTCGTGATATTCGGCGGAGAGGCGTTGCAAGTGACGCAGCAAGTTCAACCGCGAGCGAAATGTCATCTTTTGTACTGCGCGAAAATTGAGCATCGATCCGTAACTCTCAAACCAGAGCCGGGCCATGTACGTACAGAAAAACGCCGTGGCGATGAGCGGCAGCCAACTTATCCGCCGCTGTGGAATAACGTCATCAATCAAGAGCTTTACGATGAGGGGATCGAGAAGTGTGAGGATGCTGGTGATCACAATACAGAGATAACTTCCGAGATGCAGGCGAAAGAATGGTTTTATCTGTAATAGGAGCCAGCAAAACTCGCGTGACTGTTTCATCAACTACTCTTCGCGGTCTTCGCCTTTCGCGGATCCTCGGGCTGAGCTGCAACATCAACGCACTCTGTACTGTATGCAACAACGCGCCCAACAATCTCCGCTTCCCTTGGATACGTGAATCGCTGCACACGGACAGGCGAGGACGGGTGCGGAATAATCAGCAATTGATTGCCTTGTAATTCACACCAACCGCACGCATACGCACCGCGCAGTTCGATAAAGAATATGGGTCGTTCATATTCGTTATGCCATGCGACTGCCCTCAGCTTGTTCTGGCTTGTATCGATCCGGAGAAGCGCATTCGGCCGAATCACTGGATACATGGTGAAATCAGCTAAACCGAGATGAGCGTAAACAATATGAGGCGCGTGATCTTTATTGACGACAGCTTGCAACAGACTCGTCGATTTCTCTCTTGAGATCTCCAATAACAATTGACCGTCACCATCTGTTTTGTGAGACATCAACTGTGTGACGTATGGATCAGCGACGGGCTCATACTTCTCTTTCTCATCAACATCGACGTTGTAGAGGCGAACGAGGTCAAGGAAATTGACGCGATAGATTACGCTCAGGCTGAAGAGTTTGCAGATGCTTGGTTCGGAGGCGCCGTTCTCCAGTTGGGCCAACCAGCCGTTGGAGATGCAGAACCTCCTGTCGCTCTTGGCGTCGGCAATTCGCCGGCTTGCGCACTCAACCTCGCGGACCGTGATGTGGCGTCCGTGCCGAAGCGTTTTCAGCCTTAGACCAGCCGGCAAAGTTATTTCCTCCTTTGTCCGTCTCGACTGTAAAAGACCGGTGTCACCCGCTGAAAGAAATACTGTTTTTTGTCCGGGATTACGGCAGAAATTCTGGGCGAGCTGGTTAATTAAGCGGTTCACTTTTTAGCACTTACACGATGACTGAGCGAAGCCTCAGGTCTTTACCGGATAACGCCCTAAGGTGTGCATCAAACAGCAAATCATCGCATTTACTCGTGCGTGGTCCATTGCAAGCAACTGACTAACTGGAACTTACGAGGAACAATGTTACGAAGGATTGTTCTCAATCCCGGATTTTCCGACTCGGATACAGCACACCCACAACCTGACCAATGATCGTCACTTCATCACGATGAAACTCCTCGCGTACGTTTCCCGATGCAGGATGCGGTATCAACACGATCTTCTCACCCGCAACAAGTTCCGCATACACACACGTGTGACCATTAGGCGTCAACACATAAAACAACTCGCGCTCGTGAAAACTGGAATTGTCCGCCGGATTGACCTTGTTCAAGAGTGTGTTGACGAGCAAGCGGCTGCCAGGCGGAGCAATCGGAGCGGCGTTGGTGTCGTCTTCACCAACGACCACGTACGCAAAATAGGGCGGATAGAACGAGCTCAGATATTCCACTTCGATGCTGGCCCAATGTTTCAGCGAACCTTCAAAGAACTGCGTCTCGTCAAGCTTCGCATCGTCACGCAAGATCGGCATCTTGAGTCTCCGGTGACGCGTGACGGCGTCGATGGGCACTTCGTGCGTGCGCGCCCGCGTCATCTCCAGTTGTTCAGCGAAGCGACGCTCGGGCTGCAAGCCTATCGCCGCATCCACGTCAGCGCGTGACAGATTCAGGATGATTCGCAGGCTGTCGAGTTTTGCGGTGCCGGGCTGACGAATACTGCCGCTGATGATGTTTCCGAGTGTCGACTTGCCGACACGCATGTCAGTGTTGTTGTTCTGTCTCGCTAGTCTTTCACTCGCGGCAACGATGTCTTTGTAGCTGAGTCCAAGCAGTTTCATGGCCTTGAGAATCAACCGTCCCAGCGGTGCATTGGTTTGTCGTTGCGGCCGCCCGCGCTTCATTTGTCCGGACAGTTTTCTTCTTCGTTCAACGATCTCGACTGTGCGATCGCGAAACGCCTGGGCCAACATCGTCCGTAAGTGCTCTTGATCGATTGGCT
>DATENQ010000094.1:0-4919 GCA_035275005.1 Pyrinomonadaceae bacterium
GTTTTTCTACAGACGTTCGCCCTACTGGGATCCGCAAATGAATCTTTATCCAGTAGGGCGAATCATTAGTTTGATCGAACTACCACTTGCCTGATGTCGAAGACGCCCGACAATTCTATCGACTGTGTCGGGCGTCGAGCAGGGCAAACAGTGTGAGTTTGCCTATACGACTGGACGTCGACCGCCGATTATGTTGATAAGTAGCACCACCAGCGCTATCACAAGCAGAATATGAATGAACCCGCCAACCGCGTAGCCACTCACCAAACCAAGTAACCACAGGACCAACAGAATCACAAAAATCGTCCAAAGCATTTCGTTCTCCTCCTTTTGTTAACCACGCCCAAGTTTTTTCGTTGGTACAAAAGCAATCGTAGTCGGAGTCAGCAACGACCATGCCGTTTTGGTTTCCGCGATTTTGGGCGCATTTTGCCTGAAAAGAATCGAAAGTGCGTACGGAAACATAGCAGTCAACACACGCGCGAAATGATTTCCGGCCACGAGTGGCAACCGATCACAAACGTGAAAGTCTCTAAGACGCTGATTCGTGAAAACGTTTCTGAGTGGATTATTTCGAAATTTTCACGATCTGGTTCTGGACTTCACACATTCTCGCTGGTAAAGTGAGCAACAGCGTTTGCGAGTCGCCGAACGCATTGATGTTTTAGAGCCTGTCTCGGTTTTCGCGTGCGGGTCCTTCCTTTGAAGTTCCGTCGCTTTTCACCCCGATTCTTTGGTTTTTAACTTAACGGTCGCGGAGACGCACTCCGCCAGACCTTGCTGGAGGTTTTTTATGCCCACCCCCACGCCGCGGGTATCAGTTCGGACACGAAAAGTCGCCCTCGTAGGCTTGGTTGTAACGCTATCTTTCTTAATCGCCGCCAGGGTAGTTTCCTATCTCCGGGAACAGCCGCCTGTACAAAAGATCAACTACTCGCAGATTTACACGCTGGCCGAAACTGGTGGCGCGGTTGCGCTCTCCGTCGAAGGTGAGACGCTGACCGTGACGAAGGCTGATGGCTCGATTGTCGAAGCCACAGTCACCGGCGAGGCCACGCAGCACGAGGTCGTGCAGATGTTTCACAAGACCAACGTGCCGGTAGAGTTTCGGCCGCTTCAGCCGGGACTGCTCTCGAATGTGTTGAGCTGGCTGTTGCCCGTGTTGACCCTGGGACTGATCGGCGTCGCCGCCTGGCGCATTTATGCGAGTATGAGCGGTCGCGGATCGTTTGAGCTGGAAAATCACAACGGCAAACAGAATGTCGGCTTCGAAGACGTGGCCGGGGTTGATGAAGCACGCGCGGAGTTAACCGAAACGATTGAGTTTCTTCGCAACCCGGAACGATTCAGCCGGCTCGGTGGACGTGTTCCGCGGGGCATCCTGCTTTATGGTCCTCCAGGAACGGGCAAGACGCTGCTGGCGCGCGCGGCTGCGAAAGAAGCGGGCGTGGCGTTTCTCGCTGCTTCAGGCTCGAGCTTTCAGGAAAAATTTGCCGGACTGGGCGCTGCTCGTGTAAGACACCTCTTCGCAAAAGGAAGAAAGCTTTCACCTTGCATCATCTTTATCGATGAGATCGATGCGCTCGGACGACAGCGCGGACGTGGTGGCGACTCTGCCTCAGCGGATCAGGATCAGACGCTTAACCAGTTGCTGGTCGAGATGGATGGATTCGATCAGTCGACTGCGGTGGTCGTCATTGCTTCTACCAACCGTCCTGACATTCTCGACAAAGCTCTCACGCGACCGGGAAGGTTCGATCGTGAGATCGCGGTCAACCTCGCCGACGTGACTGGTCGTGAAGCGATACTGAAAGTTCACGCACGCAATCTGAAACTCGAAGAGGGATTGGATCTTCAGTGGATCGCGCGCGGCACGCCGGGATTCTCCGGCGCCGAGCTCGCTAACCTGATGAACGAGGCTGCAATCGCTGCGACGCGTGGTGACGCTGAAGCAGTTGGTCGCCAGCACGTTGAGATTGCGCGCGATCGCATTCTGATGGGCGCTGAGCGACAGGGTTTCATGATGGATGAGGACGAGCGTTACGCTACTGCAGTCCATGAAGCGGGTCACGTTGCAGTTGGTTTGGCGGTCGAGAACGGCGATCCGATTCACAAGGTCTCGATCCTACCGCGTGGACGAGCGCTGGGCGTGACGCAGTCGTTGCCTGAACGCGATCGGTTCATGAAGAAGCGTGAGTACCTCGAAGATCAGATCGCGTTGTTGCTTGGTGGTCGTGCGGCGGAGCAGGTGTTGCTCTCGACTATGACTGCCGGTGCTTCGAACGATATTGAGCGCGCGGTCGAGATCGCGCGGGCAATGGTCAGCGAGTTTGGTATGAGCCGCCTGGGACCGATTCACCTCGGCCAGCCGGATTCACCACACAGCCAGAGCCTGCTCGACAAAGTCGAAGACGCGACGAACGAATTGATCAACGCGCAACTGGACCGAGCTTGCGCCATCGTTAGTGCGGAGCAGGAATCAATCGGACGCCTCGTCGAGTTGCTCATGGAGCGCGACACCCTCGACGCCGAAGAAATCCAGAGTTGCTTCCGACGCGAACGCCGCGCCGCATAAAGCACAAGAAAAGTTAGCCACAAAAAGGCACATAAGGCACAAAAGAAAGCGGTTTTGCTTTAACTCTTTTGTGCCTTATGTGCCTTTTTGTGGCTATTCCATTTTGCTGTCTAGCGGGCAAGGGCGTCGGGATGTTCAGAGATTTCTCGGATGGCGCGGCTGCGTCCGCGTTTGGTGACAGCAGCGACGCCCGTGAAGATGAGTAGTGCGGCGACGATGGTTCGGGAGTTCGATTTTTCGCCGAGTAATAGCGGCGCGAAACCAAAGGCGATCAGCGGTTGCAGGTAGATGTAAATCGCTACCGTGCTTGGCGGAACTTTTGTCAGCGCCCAGGCATTAAGGTAATAGGCACCCACTGTCGGAAAGATGATGATAAATAGAATCAACAGCCACACACCTGCGCTGATCGCGCCGAGGTTCTCCTGTTGCAGCGAATAGATCCCGACCGGGATTGTCACCACTGAACCCACCAGAAAGATCCACGTGATCACGTTCAACGCGCCGTAACGCTCGAGAAGAGTTTTCGAGATGACGATGTATATCGCGTACAGCAGCGAGTTGCTCACGATCAAGAGATTGCCGGCTGTTGTTTGCGCCGACAGATCCGCGCGCGCCGGATTTATGAGATAGATAACACCACCCGCAGCCAGGGCGATGCCGATCAATCGTCTGACAGATAGCTGATCGTAGCCAAAGAGAATGCTGACGAAGAGCGCGAATACGGGAATCGTCGTGCTCAGAAGCGTAGCGTTGATGACTGTAGTGAGCGAGAGACCTTTAACGTACAGGAACTGGTTGCCGACGACGCCCAACATACTGCACAGCACCAGTAACATGAAATCTTTCGCGGGCATTTTGAGGAGCGGCGTGAGTTTACGTTGTAAGAGCGCGAACGCCAGTGCAGCGCCTGTGAGCCGGCAGGAGACGAGGCTCGACGTCGACATCGATCGCAGCACGATTTTGCCGAAGATCGGCCAGGTGCCGAAAAGAATCTGGACCGCGATCAGAGCCAGATGAGGAGCGATGGCGTCGCGCCGTGTCATCCGGGGCTCACACGACGAGATACAGCGGATTTTCCAGGATCTTCTTGAAGGTTTGCAGAAACTTTGCGCCGGTGGCGCCGTCGATAACGCGATGGTCGCAGGACATCGTCACGCGCATCATCTGCCGGATCACGATCTCGTTGTCTCGCACTACCGGTTTCGCACTCATCGCGCCGACGGCGAGTATGGCTCCTTCAGGCGGATTGATGACTGCCGTGAACTCGTCGATGCCGAACATTCCCAGATTGCTGATCGAGAATGTTGCGCCCGTGTACTCTTCGGGCTTCAACTTGCGCGAACGCGCGCGCCCGGCTAGTTCGCGTACCTCGGTGGCGATGTTGCTAAGTGATTTCTGATTGGCAGCGCGCACGACGGGCGTGATCAAACCGTCTTCGATTGCTACCGCGACGCCGATGTCGGCGTGTTCGTAATAGCGAATGAATTTTTCCTGAAACGAAGCGTTGACTTCAGGGTGCTGTATCAATGCCGCCGCGGCCACCTTGATGATTACGTCGTTGATACTGATCTTGAGATCCGGATCGAGAGCGTTGATGCCACGGCGCATTTCCGCGGCGCGATCCATCTCGATCTCAGTGGTGAGAAAGAAGTGCGGCACCGGGCCAATGGAGGTAACAAGTCGTTTGGCAATTACTTTGCGGATCTCGCTCGCCGGCTCGTCGCGATACGCTGACGCGCCGATCTGCGGTACCTGGCCGGGTTCGACGGCGCGCGGATAGCTTGGCGCGGGTTTAGGCTGGCTGACTGCGGCCTCGATGTCTCTCTTGATGATGCGTCCGCCTGGACCACTGCCTTGCAGTGAACGCAGATCGATGCCGGCCTCCGCGGCCATGCGCGCCGCGAGCGGTGAAACGATTAGTCTTGCTGAGTCAGAAGCAACTGCTTGCGGCGCCTGTCGACCATCTACGCCGGCTGCCGCAGGTTGAGCGCTCGCCACTGCGGCTTTCGCTTGTGCCGGTGGAGGCTGCTCCTGCGGTTTTGCCTGCTCCTCTTTCTTCTGCTCCTGCTTTGCTGGCTGTGGCGCTTCAGACAGCAACGAAGCGATGTCTTCGCTGGGCTCGCCGATCACCGCGATCAGTTGTCCCAACGGGGCTGACTGTCCTTCGTTGATCAGGATCTTGCGCAGGACACCGTTTGCGAGAGCCTGCATCTCCATCGTCGCCTTGTCGGTGTCGATTTCGGCAAGCGGCTCGCCCATGGAGACCTTGTCTCCCTCTTTTTTCAACCAACGCGAGATCTGTCCCTCCTCCATCGTGGGGGAGAGCTTCGGCATGATTACCTTC
>DATENQ010000095.1:0-5411 GCA_035275005.1 Pyrinomonadaceae bacterium
CTCCTGCGATTGCGGTATTCGTGATCGGACTGTTATTGCTGCCGTTCATCTCAGGTCAGAATATTACGTGCACAAAAAAGTATCCTTCGGATCAAGCGGGACCACTCAAGAACGTCGCCGATCCCACGGAAAAAGTGCCAACTCTTGTCAGGTGGATTAACACACCCGACTCAAGCGCAGAAAGACGACCGGTCGCCGGCGACAGACTCGCGCGTCGCATCAGCAGCGTGCGATCGCGGTTCGCCGCTTCTTATCCGGAGGCAGGTTCTCTCCTCGATGCGCAGGCAGAATTCAGAAACGTCGGCGACTTACTCAGATACGTTCCGCGCGCGCTGGAGATCGGCCTCTGGGCGCCATTTCCGTCGATGTGGTTTTCTGCGGGCAGACGTGTAGGCAACGTGGGAAAGTTAGTTTCGGGACTCGAAACACTTGCGATTTACTTGCTGCAGGTGCTGGCGGTGCTCGCGCTTATTCGTGAACCACAACGACTGTCGCGCTGGTTTGTAATCGGGATCATCGTCTTTGGTGTTACAGCACTCGCGTTTGTGGTTCCAAACGCCGGCGCCATTTACCGGTTTCGCTACGTGTTCTGGATAATGTTGGTCGTCACCGCCATGAGCGGTCCTGACCTCTCCTTTGCGAAGCGACGTGAGTGGGGCGGATTGAAAGAAGTGATGATAACGGTTGTGATTGGCGTCATGCTGGTGGCGGCCCACGGTTGTTCTTCGCACGCACCCGCAGTTAAGCCACAGAACCCCGTGCTTGCGCTTACGAACTATACCGGTACTGCGTTCTCCGCCGTCTACCTGTCGCCCACGTCTGCATCCGACTGGCAGGAGAATTTACTGACTAGCTCAACACAGAAAGACGGAGACACGCTCGAGATTCAGTTCGAACTAAACGAGAAGAACGTCGAATGGGACTTGAAAGTCCAAGGCATCGACGGCCACTACGCTGAATGGAAGAACCTGAAATTTGACGGAGTCTCGGATATCACGCTCGTGTTGAAGTTGTCGCCAACGCCTGTGGTATTAGCGGAGGTTGAATAGCTTTAGCATGAAGATTCTCTACTGCATTCCTACCCTTGGAAACGGCGGCGCGGAAAGACAGTTGTCGTATCTCGCGGTCGAATTACAAAGAATGGGTCACGAGGTGCATGTCGCTTCGTCTCGTGGTGGGCCGAATCTCGAACGGCTCAAATCGGCCGGTGTTCACTGGCACAATCTCGGCGGAGTCTCGAATCGTGACCCAATCATTTTTCTGCGGCTCGTTCGGTTGATACGTAGACTGCGGCCGGACATAGTGCAAACGATCCTTGCGCCGATGGACATCATCGGTGGCGCCGCGGCTTTGATCACGCGCACGCCGTGGATTTTGAAGGAGTCGAGTTCCGCGCCTCTGTACGTCGAAGGACTGCGACATAAGTTTCGAACTGCGCTGGGACGTCATGCAGACGGCATTATTTCAAACTCGGCAGGCGGCGACGCTTACTGGCAATCGGTGCGCAGCGCAAATTCGCGCTACGTGATCCGTAACGCGATTCCCTTCGCCGACATCGACGAGGCCACTGCTGAAGTCACTCGTAAGAACGGAGAAAAAGTCGTACTTTTTGCGGGCCGGCTCGACGCCGGCAAGAACGTACAGAATCTCATTCTGGCTTTAGCGCAGATTGCGGACGACGTGCCGTTTACGGCGCTGGTTTGCGGTGATGGTCCACTGCGGCAGCAGTTGGAAGATTTGGCCACCAAGTCGGGCATCGCTCACCGCGTCGTCTTCACCGGTTACGTCTCTAACATCTGGACACTGATGAAAGGCGCTGACGCGTTAGTCTCGCTCAGTAGGTTTGAGGGCTGTCCAAACGTGGTGATCGAAGCGATGGCTTGTGGCTGTCCGCTCGTCGTATCCGACATTCCGGCGCATCGAGAGGTACTAAATGGTTATGGAGCTTCCTTTGTTGATCCTGACAACCCGGCAGAAGCCGGACGGAAAATCAAGAGTCTGCTAACGAACGGCAACGGCCACCGCAGTCGCGCAAAGGCGGCACTGTCAAACGCGCCGGAATGGAGAGTTGAGCAGGTAGCGCAACTCTACACACGCATCTATCACGACATCGCGACACGTGCTGCCTCTGCGAAACGCGCTGCCACAACTCGATCGTTATTCACGCAGAGTGCCTGGCTCGCAACCCTGTCAGCCATAAACGCGTTGCTGGCGCTGTTGATGACGTGGTACGTCGTCGCGCATCTGGGCGTCGGCGCGCAAACCGATGCTTTCTTCGCGTCGGCAGTCATTCCGCAGTTTGCTTTCATGCTGCTCACGACAACCTTGCTGCCGGTGCTGGTGCCTTTATTGGCAACGCGAGGCGAGCCGGAGTTTAGTCACGATGTCTGGTCTTTTTTCACGGTGACAGGCGCTATCTTCATTCTGCTTGCTGTCGTGTTGTATTTATCCGCGAATGCGTGGGTACCGTGGTTTGTTCCAGGATTTACGGCGCAGGCAAAAACTCTGACGGCGAGTCTCACAAGAATTCAGTTAGTGAGCATGATCCTGAACGCATTGATTGTGACGCTCTGGGCGGCACATCATGCGCGACACAGGTTTGTTTGGGTCGAGCTCTCCGCGGTGGTCGCGAACTGCGCCGGCTTATCGTTTCTTGTTCTAACAATTTCGCATTTCGGTATCTGGGCCGCGGCTGTAAATACGATTTTCTATAACAGTCTGAAACTCGCATTCCTGCTTCCGATACTCGGGCGATTTCGATTGCCGGCGTTGCGCTCACCAATCATCAAAGAAGCTTTGCAACGACTAAAACCATTATTGCCCGGGCAAATTTACCTCCGGACCGATCCCGCGCTAGATCGTTTTCTGACTTCAATGACTGGCGCCGGTACACTCTCTCTACTCCACGTCGCGCAGCAGATTTACGCGAGCATCATCCTCTTGCTGGGTAAAGCTGTCGTCGCGCCGATGGCGCCGAAGCTCGCGGTGTATGCGCGTGAAGAAAGCTGGTCTTCTTACCGCCGGCATTACCAGAGCAGACTGTTGTTGCTGCTGGCGATAACAATCGTCGGCGTTCTGATCGTGATTGCCGGCGCGCCGTCGCTGAGTATGTTCGTAGCTGAGCTCGGCATTGGACCAGGCAATCTGCGCACACTGTGGCTGACAATGGTTGCGCTGGGCGGCACATTCATAGGCGGCGCTCTGGTTCAGGCGACGGCAGGCGCATTCTACGGCATGGGAAACACGAAAACGCCGACGAAGATTTCCACCGTGCTTTACACTCTGTACATTCCGATCAAGATTCTCGCCTTTATAAAGTTTGGACTGATTGGGTTAGCTGTGAGCATGAGCAGTTACTTTTTAACGAACAGCGTTATTCAATTTTGGCTACTGCGCCGGAAGCTGGAGTCTAAAGATTTCGGTACCGAGCCGCGTTAGTACGGATGACAGATATAGCGACATGTTGATGACGATCAGGACCACCCAACTAAGAGTCCATTGCCAGCGAAAACCATCACGGCGCAGGAGTACGTGCAACGTTATCGCCATCAACACTACGCTCGCCAGTACATTGACGATCGACACCCACACCCACGGTTGCACGGTCAGAAAGTTATAGAACGCTGCCGGCAACAGTGCGATAGATCCGATCAGACAGACCCACCCGAGTCGATTCCAATATCTCAATCTGCTTTTTCCATCCAAAAAAGCCGCAGACAACAGTAGCTGGACGGTCCAGGTAAAGCACGGGATCAAGAGTCCCTTGGTCAGAACTTCTCGCCAGCTAACAGTCTGGAAGAAGACTTTCAAAGATGCCGAGAAAACGGCCGTTACCAAAAAGGAGCCGGTGAAAAGGAGAATGATTTTTCTCATTCAGATCTGGATCGATCCGCAACATCGACCCTCGCTCAAAATCTAACAGAAACTCGGAATCCTCAGATAGTACTTCTCATTTTTAAAAACACCTGAAATGAAACTAAGAATGTGCATAAACCTTCAGGAGGTTAACTTATGTCTGCCCAGAACACTCTTGCTCCCATTGTTGTAGTGTGTCTGGTGGCGTTCAAAGAATGGAAACGAACCCTGGAAGAAATATTCGGAGCATCATTTCCGCTTTCCTGTTTCAAAAGAGTTTGTACCTCCTCGGCTTGGATTTGTGGGCCGGTTTAGCGTCTCGCCGGGCGGGGCTACTCTCGTGATCGGACACGATCGCGTCGGAGTATTTTACAGTGAGGCGGAAAAGCTGCTGCAACGCGACCCACAATTCCAGAGCGTCTTTGCTTACTAGCTTTGAGTTCTGCGGCGCGCTTCAGCTTCGCCGAGCCAGCCGCGCCGCAGATCGGTTTCTGGAATGCTCGATAGATACGGTTTGATGTCGATTATTGGAGTGCCGTCGAGCATGTCGAGCCCGACTACTTGCAACTTTGGACCATCTCGGCCGACGAGTCTCACCACCGTCAGGCCGAGAGGATTTGGTCGACGCGGCGAACGTGTCGCGAAAACACCGTGGGGCCTGGTGTCCGTCGGTGGAGTTCCGAGCAACTCGCAACGATCAGATCGATCAAACATCCAGATGACGTACAAGTGGGAGAAGCCCTCAATGTCGGTTAACCCGAGCTCATACTCCGGAAGAATTTCGATTGTGCCTTCAGCTTCATGTTTTGCTCCGAAACCTTTGGGGACCTGCGCAGTCGCCGAATAGGGGCTTCTTACAAAACCTACCGGTCGCATTAAAATGTCTTCACTCATGGTTCGCACTTTCACTTCATCCGATTGTATTTCTTCAACGCCGCGACAACTCGATCTCCAGGTAAACCAAAAAGCCGAATACCGTCAGCGCCGGTCATCGTTTCAGCAGCGAGCATCGCGTTCACGACGGCTTCTTCAGTCGCATCGATCGTAGCTCTGAACAACGGATCTATCCGATCGTTAGGCAACATCTTTAGTGAAGCTGTTCCTTCCTCGCTGGCCGCTCCGGCGTTCGCTGTCGAAAAGGCCAGAAAGAGATCGCCGGATGAATTGCCGGCCCAACTACCCAACCGTCCCAGCCCCATTCCAACCCGGCGCGTGAGTCGCTCCAGTTGATGCGGAAGAAGCGGAGCGTCTGTCGCAACGATAACGATGATCGAACCACGCCCCAGATAGTCTTGTTCCTCGGGGGCGTCGCCGGAGCCTCGGTTTGAAGAACACGGCGGTATGCCGCGAGTCCATTCACGAGTCAACGGTTGTGGCAGCGTAGTGCACGGTCCCAGATCTGTAATCTCCGGTCGAATCGGAACGCCCAGAATCCTTAAGTCACCGCCGTAGTTACACTGGACGAGTACGCCGATCGTGTAGCCTCCTGCCTCCGCTGACAACACACGCGACGACGTGCCGATTCCACCCTTGAATCCGTTACAGCCCATGCCCGT
>DATENQ010000096.1:0-3630 GCA_035275005.1 Pyrinomonadaceae bacterium
CCGCGGATGCGTTCAACGGAATGATCGTGCTCGACGAGCTTCGCCTCGGCTTCACGCTCATCTTCCTGCTCGTCTCCGGCCTGACATTGTTGATTTCGACTGTCTGGGTCGGCGGCGAGAACCTCCCGGCAGGAGAGTTTCACTCGTTACTGTTGTTCGCTACTGTCGGCATGATGTTGATGGCCTCGGGTAACGATCTCGTGATCATCTTCCTCGGTCTCGAAATCCTCTCCATCGCAACTTACGTGATGGCGGGATTCCGTCGCACGGACATTCGCTCGAACGAATCGTCTCTGAAATATTTCATTCTCGGTTCCTTCTCGTCTGCGTTTTTACTCTACGGCATCGCACTCATCTACGGCGCCACGTCGATTGCCGAGCCTGGACCGGGCGGCTCGCTCAACAGGATAGTCGCAGGCACTACCAACATCGCGGAGATCGCGACGCGTATTAACCAGGCGCAGTATCCGGCACTGCTTTACGCCGGCGCCGCAATGATGCTCGTCGGTTTTGGTTTCAAGATCGCCACCGCGCCGTTTCACATCTGGACGCCGGACGTTTATGAAGGCGCGCCAACGCCGGTCACGGCGTTTATGGCTGCCGGACCGAAGGCTGCCGGGTTCGCATCTTTCATTCGCGTCTTCGTTTTTGGTTTGCCGTTTGTAGTTTCAGCGTCGAGCGCATCCGGCGGCAATCTCCATCAACTCTGGGTCAGCGCGCTGGCAGTGATGGCGGCCCTGACGATGATACTCGGCAACGTCGTCGCGATCGTTCAGAACAACGTCAAACGCATGCTCGCGTATTCTTCGATCGCACACGCTGGCTATGCACTAGTCGGGGTGGTCGCGGCGGGAGTGTCGACGGATCCGGCTAAGCGCAATCTCGCGCTATCGTCAGTGATCTTCTATCTTTTGACTTACGCGGTGATGAATATCGGCGCGTTCACCGTGGTTCAAGTGATCGCGCGCAGCGGCGACCGGCGCACAGCGATCGAAGATTACCGCGGCATCGGTTTCGAGTCGCCCGTGCTGGCGTTTTCGTTGAGCCTGTTTATGTTGAGTCTGCTGGGAATGCCGCTGACCGCGGGCTTCATGGGAAAGATCATGGTTTTCGGTGCGGCGATCGATCAGAAGTATTACGGGCTGGTCGTGATCGGCGTACTCAACACCGCGCTTTCGGCTTACTACTACCTGCGCTTGATCATCGTCATGTTCTTCGGTGAGCGAACGATGGCGTGGAACCCGCCGAGAGTTCCAGCGAGTGTCGCCCTCGCGCTGGTGATAACGGTACTCGGAGTGCTCTACCTGGGAATCTTTCCCGGACGCATCATCAACGCGCTGCAAACAAGAATTGAATCTCAATTGTTTACAGAGAAGATTTCACGCCAAGACGCAAAGACGCCAAGTCAGCGCTGAGTTTCTTCTTTGCGGCTTTGCCTTCTTGCGCCTTTGCGTGAAAAGTTTTTGAGGCTAATGAGTGCCCGCCGAAGACTACGCTCACAAAATCCAGCAAGAACTCGGTGAAATGTGGCTGCCGCGAATCTATCGCGAGCGTATCCGTAAGCTGCGCACTCGCGCATACCATTTTGAGAAGCCGAAAGCGTCCGACCGTGTTGTAATTCAGCACACTCTGCTCGGAGTCGAGCTGAAGATTGGACGCCGGCGCCTGCTCTGTCCCGACCTCGCCACCGCAAGATACCTCTCGATTTTTGCCAGAATCGGTTGTAGCGATGTAGCAGTACCGTACGACATAACAAAAATCTCGCATTTAGCGGACGAATTGGAGTCATCGTGGTATAGAATGTTGTTGCTCGTTGAGCAGGAAGCCAGAGCCGAGAGCGCCAGGTTCAAGGGAAGACTCCGTGGCCTGCTACTTGCTAAGATCCGCGCCGAGATTATAGAAGCCGGAGCAGGCACACGCGTGCCTGAGTTCAGGCAGAGTACAAAACAGCGCACGAGCTAATCCCTGACGACGATTTTATTGAACCCGATGAGCCAAGACTTGACCCCCATTAACGACCTGCCGGAAAACTTCGGCGCGCTTCCCTTTCCTTTCAAGCAGCAGAGCTTCTGTCGCTACGAGCCCGTGCACCAGAGTATCGAAGAGGCGCGTGTGCTCGTCGTCGACAACCTGCTTCGCGACGAACGCGATCTCTCTGCCATTGCGCGTGAGGAGTGGGGCATAGCGCTGGCAGCCGAACTGCGTCGCGAGCGCATGATCGCCGGGATGGCGATGGAAAATATTCTCAACAACGTTTCTCGTCTAGTGAAGCGCCCTACTACGGAAGTGGTGCACCTTTCCGAAGTAGCGGAAGCTGCTAAAAGTTTTGAGCCTGACGCGATCGTGCTTAGCGGCACATTACGCGATTTCGATTATTACCAGTCGGCGATACTCGAAGACTTCGGCCTCTTTATTCGTGAGACGAGGATTCCGGTGCTCGCGATCTGTGGCGGGCATCAGTTGGTGGGTCTGAGTTTTGGCGCACGCGTGCTCACGCTCGCCAACCTGGAACAACACGAGCAGCGCGCTGCGCGACCGCAGGAGTATCAATATCGCTTTGTGCGCATCACCGATCCGACGGATCCGATTTTCAAGAATATCAACTGTGCGGACCCGGAGTCGCCGGCGCGCATTCTTCGCGTCTGGCAGAACCATGGCCTGCAACTCGACCGTGTGCCCAGGGGATTCAAACTGCTCGCGACGTCGTATCTCTGTCGCAACCAGATGATGGTAAAGCGCACTGATGGCCAACTGATTTACACCGTGCAGTTTCATCTTGAGAAGTCGTTTGAAGACTGGAACAAGAGCCGCACGCGTTGGGAGCATCCAAACGACTCGCGTGACGGTCGCGTCCTTTTCGAAAACTTCCTGACACTTGCCACCAGCTAAGCCTCTCACGCAGAAAAGTCTCGCGCTGGCGGCGCGTGAACTCGCCGCACGAGATAAGATGTTAGCTGGCATACTCGCCACTCACGGCGATCCGCCGCTCTGGCGTCGCGCTACCGGATTTCAGACTCTCGTACATATCATTCTCGAGCAGCAGGTGTCGTTGAAGTCTGCGAAGTCAATGCTCGTCAGGCTTGAGGGCGCGATACAGCCGTTTACGCCACTCCGGTTTCTTGAGCTGGGCGATGGTTATTTGCGCGGCCTTGGGGTGACGAGACAGAAGTCTGCATATCTTTTGCACCTGTCGAATTCGATCGTAAAGGGTGATTTGAGTTTCACGAGGCTCGCGCGCCTGAGCGACGACGAGGCGCGGCTAATGTTAACGCAGATAAAAGGTATCGGATTGTGGAGCGCGGACGTCTACCTGCTGATGGCGATGCGTCGCGCGGACATCTGGCCGGCTGGGGATCTTGCTCTTGCTGTAGCGATGCAGGATTTGAAAGGCCTCGCGCGTCGCCCCGGCCCCGAGGAATTGGAGCGCCTCGCCGAACAATGGCGCCCCCACCGCGCCGTCGCCGCACGGATGTTGTGGCAGTATTACCTCGGGAAAAAGTTTTCTCGCGCAAAGCCGCAAAGGCGCAAAGAAGAACGCAAAGAAGTCATATAAATCTTTGCGTATTTCTTTGCGCCTTTGCGGCTTTGCGCGAGAAATTATTTAGAGATTGTCGATGCAGTAGTCGTTGG
>DATENQ010000097.1:0-4126 GCA_035275005.1 Pyrinomonadaceae bacterium
ATGCGTTGGGACGTCTGAAATGTTTCTATCGCGTAACTGTTAAAGTCAGGGTTATTACAACTGAAACCGGTAGGTAATTTTGATTGACAAGTACGGCCAGCGTGCCTGACCTCTCGTCGGCCTATTCGGGCAGCTATCAGATACAAGTTACGAACAAGACCTACGAGGGCTACTACGCTCACACGGTCGGACTTGCAGGCATCTCAGCTTACGGCCCGAGATCGACTGGACAGTGACAGTGACGGGTATTACGACGACCAGGATTGTGATCCTTACGATGCTTCCCGCAATTACTATTGTGGTGATTGCCCCGAGAACCCGACGGCGATAATCTGTCCCTGAGGAATGTCATCAACTCAGCTAATTCGTTTGGGGTTAGCGCTTCGGGGCGGAGTGGACGTGACGTTCACTCCGCCCTCGTCTTTAACGCGTCCGGCCAGTGTCTCAATATTGGAGGTGGATGAATTAAGTTATGGCTCGTGGGTGGGAAAGCAAGGCGATTGCCGATCAGATCGAGGAAGTGGAAGCACGCCAACAGCAAGCTTCCAAAGCTGAAACCACACCGGAACAACGAGTGCTCAGGGAGCGACTCGACTCGCTGAAGCTGTCCAGATCCAGATTGCTTCAACAACTCGAGCGCGCTACACATCCGGCACATCGCAACGTGCTGCTCAACGGGTTGAAGGCAGTCGAGAAAGAGATCGAAGAAGTTTCTCGTGGAATTCTTTAGCCCGCTTTAGGTCCACTCGTAGGTCTTGCCGTTGATTTTGTACCTGAGATTGTAATTCACTGAGAAAAACGGCGTGTGACCATGCGCCTCTTTATACTTGTCATAGCTGTCCGTGGTCATCCATTTGGTCAACCAGTATGTTGTCTGTGGTCCAGCGTGAAAGAACGTTTCGCCGGTTTTGGGATTGACCATCTCGAACTCAAGTTCCGTCTTCAGTTCAGGGTACGGCCACCAAAGGTGATCACCACCCAGCTTAGCCATGTGGTCCAACATGAAATCCGCCATTTTCTGCGGCATGAATGGAATCGTGGACGGAGGCGGATTGCCAGGGATCCTGTGGTAAATGCCAACTTCGGCGCCGATCCCGCCCGGGAAGTCATCCCGGTTCAGAAACTTTTGACACCAACCTATCCAGAGTTGAATCACGATAGGTTCGCCGTTTATTGTTTCTTCAATAACCTCGGTGGAGTAATCAGGCCACCAGATCGCAGAGAAGCAGGGCAAGTTGCGACAAGCCTCTTTCCACTCAGGCGAGGTTTCATTGAACTCGTACCCATTTTCCACGTACCGCTTTGTCGGGCTGAAAGGCAACATGTCAAAGTCCTCCTCTAGTGTTGCCCATGATACTCCAATTCCGTGTAAATCCGCGGCGCAAGTTTCGGCGCGGTATTCGTTCCTCGGAATAGCTCGTTAGATCGAAATTACGAGGTATTAGTCATGAAGACCTTTTTACTCCTTACACTTACCGCGGTGTTGAGCACTTCCGGACTTTTGGCCTGTACGATGGCCACCACCGACACGATTCCGCCCGTTTCCGCATCAGGGCTCGTTCAAGCCACAAGGACCATGAAGGCGTTCGGTTCCGAAGAGGAACTGGCCCGCTACTTTCGCGAGTGGGCTGAGAATCAAAAGCGGCTCCAACGTCGCATGAAGAAGAGAATGGAGTACCTCAATGCTGCTCCTGCGGCTATGGCGGATAGCCAGGAAGTAGCAAAGACCGAGGAATCAGTAACCAACGTTCAGCACGCCGGCGTGGACGAAGGCGGCATCGTCAAGGTCCATGGCAATCACCTCGTAGTCCTGCGTCGCGGCCGTCTCTTCACCGTGGCAATCGGCGACGGCGCGTTGAAACCGATCTCGGCAGTCGACGCTTTTGCTCCGGACATCGATCCGAACAGCACCTGGTACGATGAGATGCTGATCTCCGGCAACACTGTCGTCGTGATCGGTTACAGTTACCAGCGCGGCGGCACTGAAGTCGGATTGTTTGATATCACTGACAACGGACAAGTCTCGTATCGTTCGACATATCACCTGCGCTCAAACGACTACTATTCGTCGCGCAACTACGCGAGCCGCCTCATCGGCAACAAACTGATCTTCTACTCTCCGCAATATCTCTACTATGGCAACCCTTACCAGTCGTTTTTTCCAGCGGTGAGGAAATGGCATAAGGGCGCCACGGCTGAAGAGTTCCAACGCATTGCTCCCGCGACTCGAGTCTATCGGCCGCAAACAGAACTCACGGATGACTTCGACATGGCGCTGCACACCGTCACCGTGTGCGATCTTGCTGGTGGCGGTTTTGATTGCCAGGCCACCAGCGTGATTGGACCTACAGGACATGTGTTCTACGTTTCACCCGATTCAGTCTACGTTTGGGCCACTACATCGAACCGCAAACAACGAACCAGCGGGTTGCTCTTCAGAATGCCCCTGGATGGTTCCGGTCCGAGCGCGCTGCGTGCTTCCGGAAGTCCTGTCGATCAGTTTTCATTCCTGCAGAGTGAAGATCAATACCTCAACGTGCTGGTACGTTCCCGTGGCAAGGGCGACGGAATGTGGGCCGCGGAAGTCACGGACGGTGACGTAGCGCTCATGCGTATCCCGCTCATGAGTTTTTCAGATGGAAGTGAGATGGTGCCGGCGTCGAGCTATCGCAAGCTGCCGAAGCCGGAGGGTTACACGTTCCAGAACCGCTTTGTCGGTAACCACTTGATCTACGGCACAGGCAGCGGCTGGGGTTATCCAACCAAGCAAGCCGAACAGTCGAACCTCTTTATCGTGGAATATGCTCGCGGCAACTCGCATCAGTTGACGTTGCCGCACGGTGTCGATCGTATCGAGCAGATGGGCTCTGACGCGGTGATTGTCGGCAGTGATGGTAAGAACCTGCACTTCTCGTCGTTGCGCCTGGGCCAATGGCCGGAGATAGTTTCGCGTTACACGCGGAAAGAGGCGTCTCAGGGCGAGCTGCGCAGTCACGGTTTCTTCTACAAACCGGATGGTGATAACACCGGCACACTCGGTCTGCCGATTAGCGTGCCAGGCCGCGCCGGGTATAAGCACCTGTTCGAGGATTCGGCGGCGATTCTCTTCCTGAGAAACGACTCGCTACAGTTTCGCGAAGTGGGCGAGCTCGGTTCGCAGCCGGAGAAAGCGGTCGACGATCGGTGTCGTGCGTCGTGCATCGATTGGTATGGAAACGCGCGACCGCTGTTCCTGCGCGGCAGAGTCTTTGCGCTGCTGGGTTACGAGATCGTCGAAGGCACTATCGACGACGGACGCATGCATGAACTCCGCCGGATCAACTACACCCCCGGCCGGCAGTACGCGCTTCGCTAATTTTAGCCACAGATGAACAAGGATGAGCGCTGATCAGAAATCCGCGTTCATCCGCGTTCATCTGCGGCTCTACCAATTCTTCCCTGCCCCTGCTAAACTTCCCGTCTCTGCGCGCGCGATCTAAACCAACATTTTGGAGGCCCCTATGTTTCAAAGACGCCTGAACTGTCTTTCTCTGCTGCTGATCCTGGCGTTTGCTTTCTCGCTCACGGCGCAAACTGCACGGCGTCCGCTCAAGCTCGACGACCTGACTCGCTTTCGCAACGTAAACGATCCGCAGATCTCGCCCGATGGAAAATGGGTCGCGTACGTCGTCAGCACCACAAACGCGAAGGACGACAAATCGAATTCCCACATCTGGATGGTGGGCATCGACGGCAGCAACGATCGCCAGATCACTTTCAGCAACGAAAGTGAGAGCTCGCCGCGCTGGAGCCCCGACGGCAAGTATCTCTCTTTCACTTCGTCACGACCGGGCAAGACGCGCGGCAATCAGGTTTGGCTTCTCGATCGCAACGGCGGCGAGGCAATGCAGCTCACCGAGCTCAAAGGACGCTTGCAGGGACACGAATGGTCTCCCGATTCAAAACGGCTGGCCCTCGTGATCGGCGATCCCGATCCGGATGCCGACCCCAATCCCTCGCCACAACCCGGCGCCACGCCGCGCGTCCCGAAGCCCATCGTCATCGATCGTTACCGTTACAAACAGGACGGCGCGGGCTACCTGCTGAAGGGGCGAAACACGTACATCTATCTCTTCGATCTCGAAAC
>DATENQ010000098.1:0-2911 GCA_035275005.1 Pyrinomonadaceae bacterium
GTCGTTAACAAACGCGATCCGGATTGTCCAATCGCATGGCCCAACGCCACCGCGCCACCATTCACATTCACCTTCTCCGGATCGAGTCCGAGCTCGCGTGTCACCGCTACCGCCGCCACCGAGAATGCCTCGTTCAACTCCACCAGATCGACTTCACTCGGCGACCAGCCAGTCTTCTTGAACAACTTACGCACAGCTTCAACCGGCGCCATCATCACCATCCGCGGCTCAACACCCGAGACTGCCTGCGCAACAATCCGCGCCATCGGCTCAACACCGAGCTCGCGTGCACGACGCAGCGACGTTACCACCACCGCCGACGCTCCATCGTTAACACTCGGCGCATTTCCCGCCGTTACCGTGCCGCCTTCAGCTTTGAAAGCCGGTTTGAGCTTCCCGAGCACTTCCGCGGTCGTGTCCTCGCGCACCGTCTCGTCAGTATCAAACATCAGCGCCGGCCCCTTCTTCTGTTTGATCTCAACCGGCACGATCTCGTCTTTAAAGTTTCCCGCCTTGATCGCGGCGGCAGCTTTGCGGTGTGAGTTGACCGCAAACTCATCCTGCTGCGCGCGACTGATCGAATACTCTTCCGCCACTACCTCACCCGTGCAGCCCATGTGATAGTTCTCAAACGCACACCATAACCCGTCGTTGATCATCGAATCGACAAGCTCGCCATTTCCGAGTCGGTAACCCTCGCGCGCTTTCGGTAGCAGGTAAGGCGCGTTACTCATCGACTCCATCCCGCCTGCAACCACGATCTCAGCGTCGCCGAGTTGAACACCCTGCGCAGCCATCATCACCGCCTTCAAACCCGAGCCACACACCTTGTTAACAGTCACCGCCGAAACAGTCGACGGCAAACCGCCATTCAGCGCCGCCTGCCGCGCGGGATTCTGTCCCAACCCCGCCTGAATCACACATCCCATGATCACTTCATCAACGTCTTCAGGCTTGACGCCCGCTCGCTTCACACTCTCGCGCACGACGATCGCGCCGAGCTCAGTCGCCGAGAATCCTTTGAGAGATCCGAGGAACTTTCCAACAGGCGTGCGCGCGGCGCTGATGATTACTGCTTCGTTCAATTCCGGCATTTCAAACTCCCTTATGTTAGACTTGGCCCGATATTAGACTTTATTTCGTTATTCATAAAGCATGCAGGCACTCATTCTCGCGGGTGGCAAAGGCACGCGCCTTCGCCCTTTAACAGTTTACACGCCCAAACCGATTGTTCCGATCTGTAACCGGCCGTTTCTCCTTTATCAAATCGATACGCTCAGGCGCGCGGGCATCACCGACATCACGCTATCGCTTTCGTATCAACCAAATAAGATCGAGCAACTACTCGGCGACGGCTCTGATTTCGGAGTAAAACTGAAGTACACGGTCGAGCCGCAGCCGATGGGCACGGCGGGCGCTTACAAGTTTGCGGAAGATCTGATTCGCGAACCGACAGTGGTTTTCAACGGCGACATTCTTACCGATCTCGATCTCAAAGCCGTCATCCGCGAGCACCAGGAACGAAAAGCGACGGCGACGATCGTGCTGGCGCCGGTTGAGAATCCGCAAAGCTACGGGCTGGTCGAGACGGAAAAAGACGGGCGCATCCGCCGCTTTCTCGAAAAGCCAAAAGCGGACGAGATCACGTGTAACACGATCAATGCGGGCACATATGTGCTCGAGCCGAAGGTGCTGGACTATTTACCTGCGGGCGAGAATTACTCTTTTGAGTATGGGTTGTTTCCCGATCTGTTGAAGCGCGGCGAGGCATTCTATGCACACATTCCCGCGCGCACGTATTGGATTGATATCGGCACGCCGGAGAGGTATCTGCAGGTACACAGCGATCTGCTGAACAATCGTGTCAATCGGTTTCATATCAAGGAGCGTCGCGGGCAGTTTGATTCAGCGACAGTGGCAGAGATTGATGACATATCGATGATCGGCGACGACTGCCAGATAAAACCCGGCGCGCAGATCATCAATTCCGTATTGGGCCAGGGCTGTTTCATCGAGGAACGCGCGCGCGTTGAAAACTGCGTGATCTGGCCGCATACGCGCATCGGAACGACGGCACAGTTAAACGGCGCGATCGTAGGCCGTGGTTGTCACATTGGTCGTTCGGCGGTAGTTGGACCAGGAACGGTACTCGGCGACAAGACGTCGCTGACTGACTACACGTTCACATAATGAGAGTAGGTTTCTCGCGCAAAGACGCAAAGGCGCGAAGCCTGCCGGGCCTTCAGGGGCGCTCTTCTTTGCGGTCTTTCTTTGCGCCTTTGCGCGAAACATTCTTTTGTTACGGAGAGAATCGTGAATTGGGAAGTTTTTCGAGCGTACGATATTCGGGGTATCTATCCTACTGACATTGACGAAGAAGCGTATTACAGAATCGCCAAAGCTTACGTCTATCTATTCAAGCCGAAGACGATGGTCGTGGGAATGGACGCGCGTTCGTCGTCACCTCCACTAAAGGCAAGTCTGATCCAAGGCTTCCTCGATGCCGGTGTTGACATCGTGGACATCGGAGAGATCACCACCGACATGCTTTACTACACAGTCGGCGCATCTTCTGATTACTCGGGCGGCGTCGTTGTCTCTGCTTCGCACAATCCAAAAGAATATAACGGCATGAAAATGGTGCGAGAGAAAGCCACCGCAATCTCTTCCGACACCGGTTTGTTCGACATTCGTGATGCACTCAAAGCCGGCAAAGACGCCGAAGTCACGTCCGACAAAAAAGGCACTTGCACCGAGCGCAACATCCTCGACGACTATCTCGCGCACGTTTTGAAATCCATCGACCGCAGTCTCATCAAACCGTTCGCCTTTGTCGGGAACGCCAACTTTGGTTACGTCTGTAGACCGGCAAGGAAACTGGCTGAGACACTCGGCTTGAATCTCATTCCCT
>DATENQ010000099.1:0-7448 GCA_035275005.1 Pyrinomonadaceae bacterium
AAAGTCGAGTGTGCGCCTTTGAACGCTGAAAGCTCGTCCATGCAGTCGTAGACGGAAGCGACAGGATTGAAATGATCCGTGAAATTCAGCGCCATCGGCGTGTAGTACCAAAAGATGTATTCATCAATATCGTGATCGACAAAGAGCTGGCGCGTCATCTCTCTCATGACTGCGTTGATTGCGATCTCACTTCTCAAACCATCAGGGAGGTGCGGTACCACTACGCGTACTCTTCCATCCTCCTCACGCATATCGAGTCGCATTGAACCGTTGCCAAAAATCGGTTCTTCGATAAAGAAGACGCGTCGATCCTTCGCGCAACGACTCAGGAGATGTTGCGGGCGTTGATACACGAAGTCCCAACGCAGGTGGGAGAAGCAAACAAGATCCGTCGTCTCGCTTGCGTTGAGAACTGAAGGTGGAATTACTGCGTTATTCATCGTTTTCTCGTTACTCCTTAAAACTGAAACCGCTACTAACCCGCGCGCACCTATATTTCGCGGAGAGCGCATCCTTTACAATTGCGATTTTATTTATGGCCGGCTGGGTTTGAGAATTTGTTGTTCCCACCCGGCCTTACATGGGTTTGATTACTGCTTGCCCATTGAAACCATTGGGATTGAGTTGGGGACTCGCGCCTTAATTCAATACAACAAACTCTCGCGCTGTTTGCTTCTCAACCGTCCTCGAACCTCTTTCGCCACGTTGCTCACTGATGGCAAACTTAATGCCGCGGTGCGAGTAGTTTAGGTGCGGTTACTATTATGAAGCGTACGTCGGCGTACCTTCGACGTTACGACTTAGTAGATTTTCTCTATTAACTCCTGCGCGATAGCGATCTTTACATCTATACCGATCTTTACATCTTCGGCTGATCGGCCCCGTCGCGCTAAAAAGCAAAAAGGCGTCACCGGCCGCACGACGGTGACGCCCTTGAACGGGTGCTATCCGGCACTCCCTAACTTCTAACTGCGCGTCTTAAATCGGCGGCGGGCGTATCCACCCAACCCAAGTAGCGCACTACCCAACAGCATGATCGATGATGGCTCGGGTATCGTGCTGCTTGTACCGACATCGCTGCCAAATGGCTCGGGCACGTTCTGAAACCTCACGAAGATCGCATTGCAGATCTGTGATTCAGTGAAACCTGTGAACGCCGCTCCGCTGACCGTGAACGAGGCACTCTCGCCCGGTAGCAAACCGTCGTTTACCGATCCACCATTGAAGTTACCCGATGGTCCGGTGGTAAAGCCGAAGTCGAGCACCACATTGTTGAAACCAGCTGGTACGTTTCCTAAATCTCCATCCGAAAACGTGAAATTCGACGACAGGCTCGGCGCCTGCGTGCCGGTAAAACCATTCAATCCCGATGCACTCGCATTGCCAAGCGGCGGCAAGTCATAGCCGATGCCGGTAATAGTCGATGTTGATCCGGGCTGCGTAATGGCCGACGTATTCGTGATGGTGAAGGTGAAGGTATTTGTTTGTGAGTTGAACTCGCAAACAACTGTTGCGGTTGAAGCCTGGCCAGAATTAACACCTGAAATGGTGATAGTATCCGCCCGCGCTGTTGCAGCGGCGCTGGCAAATACCAATAGCGCGGCTAATGAAAAAATAAACTTGCTAAATCGGGACATGGGAACATCCTCCTTGTTGTGCCTCAAAGGTACACCCGCCCTGCCGCATTTACATTTTGGCTGATGAGTAGAGGGGAGAAATTGCGGGGCACTAGCAAATCTCACTCTAGAAGCGTGTGTGTGTGCGCGCTGATATTAAGAGCGTCGCATTATCCCGTCAACAGATTGATGTCGTTGTGACAGAATTTCCACAGCGTTAAAACGGGTAACACACCGGAAGCACAACGTCATTGAACAACTTCATTATTCCGTACCGCAGCTTCTTCGTTTAGCGTTGTTAACCATGATGGTGACCACGCCGAAGTACTCTCTCTTCCCTTCATTCGTTGTGTCCCACCTCCACCTGCTCCTGGCAAAATCTGATTAACAAGCGCCAACATCTGTGACGACAATTCAGGGAACAATGAATCGAATAGCACTGCCACTTTCGCAGGTATCGAAATGACGAGCTCTGCCTGGCCACGCTTGCACGCGTTGACAACTTGTCTCGCCGCATTCTCCGCACTGACAGTCAGCAACGGCAACGCGTCGCTTATGCTGAACCACGCGTACTCCAACTGATGTTGTCCTTTAAAGTCAGCATTGCGCGGACTACCCGTTCGCATCAAGCCGGGACAAACAGTCGTCACCTTGATCCCATCCTTCATCAACTCAGCACGCAAACCTTTCGACAATCCAACAAGCGCAAACTTACTCGCGCTGTACGGTACCAGATGAGGAACACTCACCTTCCCCCCGATCGAGCTGATGTTCACGACGCGTCCGGATTTCTTCTGGCGCATTGACGGCAGCACGGCCATGGTCGTGTAAAGCGGACCCCAGAAGTGTGCCTTCATCGCTATTTCGAAATCTTCGGTGTTCATCACTTCTATCGGTCCGACTTGAATGACGCCGGCGTTGTTGACGAGCACGTCCACACCGCCAAAGCGACTGTTCACGGCAGCAACCATGTCGTGCACTGACTGCTTATTTGTAATGTCGCACGGAAACGTCATCACTTCGGCGCCATAGTTTTCTATGTCGCTGCGCGCTCGTTGCAGTTCCTCTTCATCGCGCGCGCAAAGTGCCAGGCGCGCGCCTTCTCGCGCGAACTCTCGCGCCATCACGAGACCCAAACCTCGCGAGCCGCCAGTGATCAGGACAGTCTTGTTCCTGAGATCGTATTCGAAGAAGTGATTCAAGGCTGACTTGAGTACGACAGCTCCCGCGGCAACCGCTGTTAACTTAATGATGTCTTTTCCGGTAGTCATAGTGACGCCATCGACGCAACTCCTGCTCCGTGGAACCATACGTGCCTCTCTATCTTTAGCCGTTGCAATCGTCAAGAAAAGTGAATGTAGCAGTTCACTTTGTAGATTGTTCTGCGGACAGGCACGTACGTAATCAGAACAATATCGAAGCGGAGATGACCATGGAAAATCAGATTGAGAAACAAACGACGGGAACAACCTTGCCGGATAAGCTGCTCGAACGCCTCCTGAAGTTTGAACCGATACCAGCGCCGGTAATCAGTCTCTACCTGGACGCTCGCGTGAACGAGCAGGGACAGCGGACCTTCCTTCCTTTTGTGAAGAAGCAGTTGAATGAACGGAGCAAGTCTTACGAAAACCAGTCAGAGGAACGACAGAGTTTTGAGGAAGACTTTGTTCGGATCATGCGTTACCTGGAAGAGGAAGTTCCGGTTTCGATTCAGGGACTCGCCATCTTTGCCTGCTCGGCCTCGAAGGATTGGTTTGAAGTGGGACTGTTTGATGCTCCGTTCGAACGGAATCGATTGTTCATTTCCGACAGACCGCATTTCTATCCACTGGCGCGGCTAATTGATCAGTACCGGCGATATGCAGTGGTGCTTGCGGACACGAATCGCGCTCAGATCTTCGTCTTCGCATCAGGTCGGGCGGTCGAACACCAGGAAGTGGAAAACGTAAAGACGAAGCACGCGAAGGTTGGCGGATGGTCGCAGGCGCGTTACCAGCGACACGAACAGAATTATCACTTGCAACATGCGAAGGAAGTCGTCGAGATACTCGAGAAGATCGTGCGTGACGAAAACATCGAGCACATCATTCTTGCCGGCGACGAAGCGGTGGTGATCCCTCTGCTACGCGAGCAGATGCCGAAGACGATCGAAGAGAAGGTCATCGATGCCCTGAGTCTGGGTATCGACACACCCGAGCACGAGTTGCTGGACGAATCGTTGACGACGTTTCGCCGGCACGATTCGTTGACTGACATGGAAAAGGTTGAGCGACTGCTGAACGAATATCGCGCCGACGATCTCGGTGTCGCCGGTGTACCTGAGACGCTGGCCGCGCTATCAAACGGGCAGGTCGAGGAGTTACTGATCGTTGCAAAGCCGGAAGGCATTCAGTTTGACGAAGAAGAGGTCGACAAAGTCTTGAAGCTTTATAAGAACGACGAGGCGTTGCCTGACCCGCTGAACCAACGCACAGTTGCAGACGAGCTCGTGCGCCGTGCCAACGTGTACTCGTCTGCTAAGGTGACTTTTATTGAGGACAGTACGCGTCTGGAGCAACTGGGTGGTGTGGGCGGTTTTCTGCGTTATCGGATTTCGGAGGAACACGCAGCGCCATACGAAGACAGCAGCACCGTGTCGCGCGCGCAAGCGTTAACCACGAAAGCGAGCTAAAAGATCAGCAGAAGAAAGATCACATGAAAGAAATCGAGATAATTTTTAGCCATAAAAAGGCACATGATGAATTCTTCTTTTGTGCTTTATGTGCCTTTTTGCGGCTAAGCTTTAGTGGCTTGGTCGGTGATCTCGAGGCCCTTGTCGATGATCGCGAACGCCTCGCGTAGCTCCGCTTCAGTGATGCACAGCGGCGGGTTCGTGAAGAAAGTGTTCCAACGCACAAAAGTGTAGAGTCCTTCCTGCCGGAAGAACTTGCCCAACGCCTGCATCTCGGGTGACGCTGAGTTGAACGGCGCCATCGGTTCGCGCGTCTCGCGATTGCGGATCAGTTCGACGATTCCAAAGAGTCCGATGTTGCGCGTCGCGCCCACTGACGGGTGCCGGCTCTCCAAATCTTCGAGCATTCCACGCATGACCGTACCCATTCGCCGCGCGTTCTCGATCAGATCGTCTTCTTCATAAACTGCGATCGTCGCGAGCGCTGCCGCACAAGCGAGCGGATGGCTGTTGTAAGTCAGACCGCCGTAAAAAACATTCTTCTCGAAGTGGTCCGCGATCTGGCGTCGCATGCCGACTGCGCCAAGCTGTACGTAGGCGCTCGTCAAACCTTTCGCCATCGAGATCAGATCGGGAACGACTTTCCAATGGTCGACACAGAACCACTCGCCAGTGCGACCAAAGCCCGTCATCACCTCGTCGGCAATCAGAAGAATGCCGTGCTTGTCACACAGATCGCGTAGTCCCTGCATGTAGCCGTCCGGCGGGATCAGAATGCCATTGGTTCCCACGATCGGTTCGACGATCAATGCAGCGATAGTCTTTGCACCTTCGAGCTCTATTACCTCTTCAGTGCGCGCAAGCACGTCTTCAGTTGTGTCCCAACCTCTTTGAATGCCGTGATAATAATCAGGGATGCGAAAGACACCGGGGATGCCGGGCTCCCCGGCCCAGCGACGGGGCTCGCCAGTGAGTGTCAGCACTCCGGCGGTAGCGCCATGATATGAGCGATAGCGTGCACCGATCTTGTGACGTCCGGTGTAAAGCCTTGCGATGCGGATGGCATTTTCGTTTGCTTCGGCGCCGCCGTTAGTGAAGAAGAAAGCATCGATGTCGCCGGGCGTCAGCTCAGCGAGCTTTGCGGCGAGACGTCCGCGTACTTCAGTGGCCATAAACGGATTGGCATAAGCAAGCGTCTCCGCCTGGTCCTTGATCGCCTGGATCACTCGCTCATCACCATGACCGATGTTGACGCACATCAGCTGGCTGTTGAAATCGATGAAGCGTTTCCCCTCCGGCGTCCAGAAGTAAACACCCTTCGCGCCCGCGACGGGAATCGGATCGACAGCCGCCTGCGCGGACCATTCGAAGAGAGTATAACGGCGGCAGAGCTCAACAATCTGCTCACCCGATAGCGTTTCAGTTGTGGTACTCATGATGCGGGATGCTATCCGAATCATGTGTTATTGACAACGCCAGCCGCCACCACTGCTCGTGATGAATGCTGGAATCATCAACAACCAAACGAAATTGCGAGGACTGTAGGTTCGAATCCTACCGGCGGAGCACTAATCGCTCGTAAAAGAAGCTGCTTGACGTCATCAGTCAGGGCAGATATTTTACTTCCTCATGTGCGTGTTGTAGTGGGCCATCAGGAGGGAGAAAACATGTTGAAATCCTGCTTAACGACTCTACTTTTCGTTCTATTCTTTTGCGCGACAGCTAAAGCCGACTCAGTGACCTTCGATCTCACAAGCGTTTCAGCCTTGCAATCAGGCTTGAACGGTAACATCGGGTTCATCAATCTGGCAGACAATCCTGGAGTACTATTAGCGCCCACGAGCATAGACCCTATAAGCGGTAGTAGATTTCTTAATGTTACCTTTAACCTCTCACCGTTCAACGAACCGTGGTTCGGCGTTGTTCGTTACGACTGGATCCTAAACGGCGTAGCATCAACGACATTTAATTTGAACTGCCAGAATGGGTGTTCGCCGTTCTTGATTACTGGCGCGGGTAGTTTCCTTGAATACTCGACCCCTTTCTTTAACCCGGCTCCCGGAAGTCTGACAATCACTGTTATCAATAACAATGGAGTAACACTCGGTTCTGGCGATTACACGTTTCGGATCGCAGAGCCTGTTCCCGAACCCACGACCGTGATACTACTCAGCACAGCACTTGGTGGACTTCTGGCAGTTCGTAAACGCATTCAGCTTCGTTAATTCCTGTTCAGACCACTTAAAGGCGCGAATATTCGAGCAGCTTTTGTTGGCACGCTTCTGATGCCCCAAAGCCTCGCGCTCTCGACTGCATACTTTTTCCGCGCACAATCGTAAACCATAATAGCTGAGCCAACGCGGCGGCCTTTTCGCTTTGCAAAGCATCCTCCCAGTACGATATCGTGCTGTAGCAAGGCACGGATCAAAGTGAACGTTCGCTCTAACTTGTTGAACTCCGTAGGGCGCAGGAGGACTCACTCGGCGCTCGCGTATCTGTTGCTTCTTGCGATCGGTTATGGAGCGATCGTGGAGGCAGCACATAGCCACGGCTTTTCTTCATCGCGCTCACAACTCACAGCCGCCTCCAACGACAATGATTCACAAGGTTCGTACCAGGGTCATTCTGCTCATAACGAATGCTCGCTCTGCCAGTTTCAACGACAACTGTTCGGCGGTTTAGTTCAAGTAATCCTCGTTGCCCGTACGGAACAGCAATTCTCGTTTCGTTCGGAACAAACAATCCGCTATCTCTCAACTTCAGCATTGCCTGCATTAGGTCGTGGACCTCCTTCTCTCTGAACTCAATTAAGTGAATTGCAGATCATCAGCTTGACTGGTCTGTCGTAATACCGATTTCAAAGACTCAGATTCGGGTGAGCCTGCCTTGCCAGCTATTGGTCTAAGCAGCAGGCCGGCTCACGCGCAGTTTGAAAACCTATTGAGTAATAAATGAGAGGTGTGGGAATGCATCAGTGGCGCACGTTTCTGTTTGTACTGATTTTAATTGCAGTAGCTGTTTCCAATGTCCATGCACAGCAGGCGCCCACCAAACGATCGATTACGCTGTCAGAAGCAATTGATATCTTCATGCGACAAAATCTCGAGTTAGTGGCGGCTCGTTACGATATCGAAACGGCGGACGCAGAGAAACTGACAGCG
>DATENQ010000100.1:0-11947 GCA_035275005.1 Pyrinomonadaceae bacterium
ATAAAGTAGTCCGGCGGAATGTTGCTTTCTTTGAAGAACGGATTCGTGAACTGAAATCCGCCGCGAACTTCATTCGAAAAATTACCCGAGGGGATCCACTGGTGAGCAGCGGTAAAAAAGTGCGTCGGATCGATCTGGTTGACAAACGGTACGGTCGAGAACCCCGACGCGATATCCACTCGCGAGTTCGTTTCGTTCTTGCGTTTGTAAACGATATTGAATGAATGCCGTTCGTTCGCTTGAACGTCAAAGCGCGCTACCCATTGATTTCGCGTCTGCGGATTGGACCGGTTGAAATTTATCAACTGAGTCAAGTTGATCCCGGTCGTCAATCCATTGCCACTGGTTGGCAGGTTATGCAAAATTCGCGCTTGAATGATCGGGTCGACGCCGAGCACGCCGCCTTGAGCGGCTGTCAACGGACTTGCAAAGCCGGCGCCAGTCAAAACGTTGACCGTCCGAGTTTGGCCTGTGACCGTATCAATGAAACTAAAGTTTCCGGTTCGAGCTTGTGGCAGTAGCGTGGTTGCAGAGGCGCTCACTTGTTGTGCGAGCCGGAAGCCTTCGTAGTTGAAAAAGAAAAATGCCTTGTTCCTGACCAACGACGGACCACCTTCACCGAACCTGAAAATCGGTGATGGACCACTGATGCTGCCGCCAAATTCGTTCCTGTTCAGGAATGCCTTGGGAATCGCATTTCCCTGCGCATCAGGCGTCGCATTGTTGAAAAACGAATTAGCCGTGAACTTTGAGTTCCGGTTGAATTCGTACAAGTTGCCGTGAAACTCTGAACCGCCGCGCGGCGTCACTAGTTGTATGAGCGACGCGCCGCCACCCTGTTCGGCGCCGGCATTCTGCGTCGTGATCGTAAACTCAGAGATATCGTCGACTGTCGGGCGGTCATCAACAAATGCGCCGGTGCGAATGAAGTTGTCCTGCACGTTGAGTCCGTCGCGAGTGATCGTCGTTGACGACGAGCGTTGACCGTTGATCGCGTTCGTAGTTGGACCAGCACCTGGCGTCAGACTGATCAACGCCAGCGGGTTTCGTCCGTTCAAAGGAAGCTCGCGGATCTGCTCGCGGCTGATCGTCATGCTGAGCTCAGCGTTGGACGCATTGATCGGTTCAGCGCCGGCAGTCACTACCACTTGCTCGACAATTTGACCGACCTCGAGTTGAGCATTTAACTGGTACTCGCGTCCGATATCGATCTTTACTTTGGTCGCGACAAATGTTTTGAAACCGGTGGCGGCTATTCTCACCGAATAGCTGCCGAATTCGAGCTGTGGGACTTCATAGGCGCCGTCACTGTTTGTATTAACAGTTCTTTCTTTTCCGGTTTGATCGTCAGTAACGGTGATGGTGGCGCCTGCTACCGCTCCGTCCGCGGCAGAGACTGTGCCGACGATTTTTCCGGTCGTGTTTTGTGCAAAGATTGCGGAGACGTGCAGTAAGGTGATAGCGAATGCTACGAGTAGTTTGTTCAGCATATTAACTCCCTGGATTGTGCGGAACGAGAACATCCGAATAAGTGAATTGTTGGACCATGGGGATTTGTTTTCTGACTGGCTTACCTGAAGCAAGACAGAAACGCACACATTCACAGGCGCAAAGAATGTGCCAATTTCCGTGTGGCAAAAACTAGTTCTGAAAACGCGAGCTGAGTTTCACGTCGTGTGGTGATGGCGTTGGCGAATTCGGATAGACGTTTGAGATGGTGAATTTCGTGCTCTGAAAATCGGGAGAGGTGTACACCGTTTTGTTTGAGACAATCCTACGAAAGAATGGAAATGCGAAGATGAGTGATGAGAAACTAGCGCAATGGTGAGAAACAGTGGAAAGCGTGATGGAGATGATTTTGGCGCCAGGCGAAAGCTCAAGGACGATGTGGACGAGCTGTTTATGCTGCCGCTGGCGGAGTTTACCGGTGCGCGGAATGCGCTTGCCGCGCGACTGAAGAAGAGCGGGCAGGCCAACGACGCGAACCTTGTTAAGACACTCGCGAAGCCGACAGTCTCTGCGTGGGCGGTCAATCAACTCTACTGGAAGCATCGTGCGGCATTCGATAAGTTGCTCGCGGCAGGTCAGCGCCTGCGTGGGAAGGTAACGGACATGCGTGGTGCGCTCGATGCGCGACGTGAGGCGCTCTTGCGTCTTGCGGATCTCGCGTCTTCGTTGTTGAGCAACGCAGGTCACACTCCATCGCAGGACATGATTCATCGCGTTACTACAACACTCGAGGCGCTGTCTGCTCTTTCAGATGGACCAACTCTCGGACGCCTCACTCAGGATGTTGATCCGCCGGGTTTTGAGTCACTCGCGTCACTCAGTCTGAGCGCCGGCGCCATGAAACCGGCGAAAGAGCCGGCGCGGGTCACAGCCTTACAGGCAGCGCGCGAGGAAGAGACGCGTCAGGCAAAGATAGCTGCCGCGAAAGCTTCACTTCAGGCTGCGAAGAAGTCACTCGCTGACGCAAATACGGAGGCAAAGCAAGCCGATAAGCAGTTAAGGGAAGCAGAGGATCGATTCAAGAAAGCACGGACCGAAGCAGCAGACGCGGGAAGGGCAGTCGAAGACGCCAGGCGCACCGTCGAAAAGGCGTCAAAAGAACTCGAGTCGTTATTTGGTACGAGCTAAGATCCGTATTCATCCGCGTCATCTGCGGCTAAGATCCGCCGAGTGCGTAAACTGCATTCTCGCCACGCACGATCAGCATCCCTTGCGACAACGCGGGCGTGGCCATCAGCGGTTGGCCCATCGTGTTTCGCGACAACAACTCATATTGCCTGCCGGCTTTGACTACAAAAACATCGCCGTCTTCGCTCGCCAGATACAATCTTCCATCGGCCGCGACCGGCGATGCACTAAACGAACTCGGCAGTCTCTGCTGATAATTGAGCGCGCCGGTTTTCGCGTCGTAGGTGCTGAGCACGCCGTTGTCGGCGATGACGTAAAGCAGATCGCCGTAGATGATCGGTGTCGGCGTGTAAGGACTGCCTTTGCTGGAAGTCCATGCAAGAAATGCGTTCTTGTCTGCGCCTGACTTGAGTGAGATATCACCGACTGCGCCGGGCCGAAAAGCATACATCGCGCGTCCGGGCGGATAACCGCCAGTGATGTAAATCAGATCGTGCGCGATGAGCGGCGCTTGCATCTTCACTTGCGTGTCGCTGTCCGCGAAACGCCAAAGCTCTTTGCCTGTGAGCGGATCGTAGCCGCGAATGTAGCGCCCGCCGTTGGCGATCAGTTCCGTGCGATCCTTGCCTTGGTAAATTGTGGGCGTGGTCCACGACGTGATCTCGTTGCGCTCGACACGCCATGCTTGTTTGCCGTCTTTCAGACTGAATGCAGCGATGAACGACTGCTTGTGTCCATCCGCTTGAACGATCACGAGGTCACGATAAATGATCGGGCTACTGGAGTGTCCCCACGAAGAATCTTTGTCGTCCCAAAGACCCGGATTGAGTACGCCGAGATCCTGCTTCCAAAGCAACTTACCTTTCATGTCGTAAGCCGCGAGACCTTCGGAACCGAAAAGTGCAACGACGTAACGGCCGTCTGTAACTGGAGTCGAGTTAGCTTGCGTTGCTTTGACGTGTCGCTTCGCGCGCGGCACGCCTTCGTAAGGTTTGTCGCTCCAGAGCACCTTTCCGTTTCGTTTGTCGAGGGCGTAGATCATCCAGGTGTGCTTGACGTCGTCGTTTGCCAGATCGATACCGCGATCCTTCGCCTGGAAACCAGCTTTCGAATCGCTGCTGATCGCCGTGATCACGAAGATGTAGTTATCCCAGACAATCGGGCTCGCATGTGAGAGCCCCGGAATCGGCGTCCGCCACAGCACATTCTGCGACTTCTCCACATCCCACGTGATCGGCGGCTTCGACCCCTCCGCAACTCCCGACGCATTTGGCCCCCGGAACGAGGGCCAATTCTGCGCGCTGGTTGTTAAGGGAAGTAAAAGAAAGGGCAGGGCAAAGATTAGACGTTTCATAATATTTAGCCGCGGATTTAAACGGATTCATACGGGATTTTTAATTCAGATCCGTGTATGAAATCCGTGTAATCCGTGGCCCAGTCTAGCTTTTCGGTTTCATCGCGGCCAGCTCTTTCTCGAGTTTCTGAATCTCGTCTTCCACACCGGCTTTGAAATCCGGATTAGTCAAGGTGGTCAACGATTTCTTCATGGCCATCAGCCGTGCTACGAGCAATGCCTGGTCTGCGGGGACGGCGATGTCGGGCGTTACACCAGTGCCTTCCCAATTCGTTTTTGTTACTGGACTGATCGCGCGGCCGGTTGGCACGAACATTCCGAAATGTTCACTAATGCGGAAACCGCCGCCGGGATGTGCTCCGCCGCCGGTCGTCTCACCAATGATCGTCGCGCGCTTGAGGTTCTTCAGGTTGTAAGTGAATTCTTCCGCGCCCGAGAATGTCCGTTTGCTGGTAAGCACATACACGTCTTTATTCACGTAACGCTTGCCCGCCACTTCCTTCCTGGTCCAAAACTCGTCCGTACGATTACCTTCGCGCCAGTAAAGATCATTCAGGTGTACCGGCTCCGAACCGAATAAGTAAGAACAGACCAACGCAACCATCGCCGGGTTTCCACCGCCGTTGTTTCTCATGTCAATGATCAACGCGTCAGTGCCGTTAATAAAGTTCATTGCCGCGGCAACTGTATCAGCGCCGAGCTCTTCATCCGCGAAATTGAAGAATTCAAGATATCCGATGTTGCCACGGAGACGTTCGACTTTACCGAACCCGTGATTCATCCACGTCAAGTCGCGTTTCCTTTGTTCCTGCTCTTCTGCTGTCGGCTCACGACGTGGCCCACGCTCTGGAATCACCTGATGCGAATAGCGCACGCGGAGATGCTTGTCTTTGCTGACAGCTTGCAGATCGTCCGTCAACTTTTTCGAAAATTCTTTGGCGCTTGTGATCTGATCGTATTCCTTTTTCTCAACGCGCTCGCGAATTGATTGCTCCATCTTCTTCGCAACATCGGGAAACACGTACGAATCGTTAAGCCGTTTTAGAATTGCATCGACAACTTGTGTTCGCGTTGCGGCGTCGATGGTGAGGTCAGGTTGTTCCGGCTGTGCAAAGCCAATCGTCGCACCCGAGAGTGCGAGCAGGCAGATGGCGGCCAGACGGACAATGACCTTGGAGGCGGTTGTTTTGAGCATTGGTGTTCTCCTTAATATTAAAAGCTGGATCTATTTGCGACTGAGCAGACCGCGCAGCATCAGGTTGGCTACGTCGGCGGTGCGCTGCTCAACTTCTTCACGCGCGCCTAATTCGGTTGTGCTCAAGCTGTAAGGCAGCAACCCATTCGTCGCTTGCAAGAGCGCGTGTGCGGTGGCGTGTTCGTCGTCGAAAATAAACTCACCCGCTTCGCGACCGGCCGTTAGCACCTCGGCAAAAATTTGTGCTTCGGATTGGAAGTATTGTGCGCGTCGTGACAGCAAACTCGAGCGCAAGACGGACAGCAGATCGTTCAGGCTTTGCGTGTAGTGCTGGATGCTGTCGAAGCGAAACAGCACGCGCGTCAGCAGCATCAGGCGCAGTCGTTCCGCCGCCGTGACATCGGATCGGGCAATCTCTTTCAGACGCTCCCGCAGCCGATCGACGATTCGATCAATATGAGAGAGCACGACTTCTTCTTTGCTGCTGAAGTGTAGATAGATGCTGCCCTTTCCGATGCCGGCTTCGGCGGCGATGTCCTCGACGGTCATTTTCCGGTAGCCAAACCGCGCCAGCAGGCGGTCAGTGGCGTCCAGAATCGCGTCTTTTACAGCTTCTTTAGGTGCAATTGCGGCCATTTTGCCCGGCGTGACTCCTGACCAGATCCGGATTTCAGTCATCTAAGACGCATATGAGCGCAAAAAGTTCCGTGAATTTCGGCCACGGATTAGACGGATTTCTTCAATTCTCGATTTTCGCCGATCTGAATTAGCTTAATGCGCGCGGAGCCGCCGGATTTGATCGAGACATTGGATTTGGGGCATTTGAAGTGCTTTGCGAGGAGTGTGATCAGTTCTGCGTTAGCTTTGCCATCCACTGGCGGCGACTTGATCTGGGCGAGCCACGTCCCATCCTCCTTCTCTTCGAGCAAGCTCGCCCGTGAGTTGGGTTTAACTTTTACTTGAATAACTCTCGGCGGCATAATCGGTTATCTTATCAGTGTTATCCGTGTCATCCGTGGCTAAAAAAACATCATCAGTCGCATTGCGCTGCTCGGGGCTCGTCAAGAGATTCACGGACGTGACCGCCGTCAACGGGCTCGATCTCGAAGTATTCGCGGGCGAGTGTTTTGGCCTGCTTGGTCCAAATGGCGCCGGAAAGACTACCACCGTCGAAATACTGGAAGGCCTGACTCCCTCGGATGAAGGCACTGTCGAACTGTTGGGCCAGCATTGGAATTCAGGCGACAATCGATTGCTCCGTGAACGTATTGGCGTGCAATTGCAGGAAACGCAACTCGCGGAAAAGGTGACGGTGGTTGAGACGCTGCGGCTCTTTCGCAGCTTCTATCAACGCGGTCACAGCGTCGATGAAGTCATTCAAACAGTCGGCCTCGAAGAAAAAAGAAACGCGCGAGTGGGCAAGCTCTCCGGTGGACAGAAACAGCGGCTCGCAGTTGCGTGTGCGCTCGTAAGCGATCCCGAGCTATTGTTTCTGGACGAACCAACCACCGGACTCGATCCCCAGGCGCGGCTCTCGCTGTGGGACATCGTTGAAAAATTTCGCGCGAGTGGCGGTACTATTCTCCTGACAACTCACTACATGGAAGAAGCGTCGCGTCTCTGTGACCGCGTCGCGATCATGGACCACGGAAAAGTCATCGCGCTCGGAGCCCCAGCCGATTTGATCGAATCACTCGGCGCGGATCAAATCATTGAATTCAGTGTCAAGAGCGAGCTTGCAGACGATCCGTTGACGCGTCTCCCTGCAGTTAGTCATGCACACAAACGGGGCGAGGCTTACGCGCTAACCGTGTCAGAGATCGGCGTGGCCTTGCCCGCACTGCTTGCCGAAATCAAACGGCAGGAATCAGAGCTCGTCACGCTCACCACGCACCAGGCGACGCTCGAAGACGTATTTGTCAGTTTGACAGGGAGAATGCTGCGCGATGGCTGAAACTCATCCTCTGGTTGAACTGACCTTCATGCGCGTGCGTGAGTTTCTGCGCGAGAAGGAAGCTGTGTTTTGGGTCTTCATCTTTCCCGTGTTGATGACGTTTGCGCTCGGCATTGCTTTCCGTAACACAGCTCCCGACAAGGCGCTCGTCGCGATTGAATCCGGCACGGAAAAGGTAACCGAGACGGCGAAGGTGTTGTCTGGTTCGCCTGAGATCAGTGCGACTGTGATGAGTCCCGACGAAGCCGCGCAAGCACTGCGAAGTGGGAAAGTGTCGATTGTCGTCAAGCCCGTAAACGACTCCTTTGAATACCATTTCGATCCGACCAGACCAGAGAGTCGCACTGCCCGGTTCTTAGTTGACGACGTCTTGCAAAGGGGCAAGGGACGAGCCGACGTGGTACACGCTGGAGAACAGAAAGTCACTGAACCGGGTGCGCGTTACGTCGACTTTCTGGTGCCGGGTTTGATCGGCATGAATCTGATGGGCAGCGGATTGTGGGGCCTGGGATTTACCGTCGTGATCGCACGCTCGCGGAAACTCCTCAAGCGTTTTGCTGCGACACCAATGCGGCGTTCGCATTATCTGCTCTCGTTCATACTCTCGCGTTTGGTGTTTCTGGTGCTTGAAGTCGCAGCCGTTGTCGTCTTCGCGTGGCTCGTTTTTGGTTTCACCGTGCGTGGCTCGTGGCTCAGTGTGATCTTAATCACGTTGCTCGGCGGCTTTACTTTTTCCGGAATCGGATTGCTCGTCGCTGCTCGTCCGCAGACGATCGAAGGCGTGTCGGGCTTGATGAACTTCATCATGCTTCCAATGTGGTTGCTGTCGGGCACATTCTTCTCGTCGGAGAGATTTCCACAAATCCTGCAGCCGTTCATCAAAGCTCTGCCCTTGACCGCGCTTAACACTGTTCTCCGCGCGTTGATGAACGAGGGCGCGACACTTTCTTCCAACTGGATGCAGATCTCGATATTGCTAGCCTGGTTGGTAATCAGCTTCGTGGTGGCGTTGAAAATTTTTAGATGGCAATGATGTCGATTTCGTTGATCCCCGTTCGACGTACTATCAAAGGAGTCGACTTTTGCAATCAATCTACCGAAAAGGAATGAAAAGATGAGCAATGTGCGAGTACTCGTAGGCACCCGTAAGGGCGCGTTTATTCTTACGTCAGATGGAAAGCGAGAAAAGTGGGACGTCAGTGGTCCTCACTTTGCCGGCTGGGAGATCTATCACATGAAAGGTTCGACCGTTGATCCGGATCGCATTTACGCGTCGCAGACCAGCGGCTGGTTTGGTCAGATCATTCAACGCTCGGACGATGGTGGCAAGACGTGGTTCCAGCCGGGAACGCCCGCAGGCGAAACAACAACCACGCCTGAAGGCATGCCGAAAGGCGAGAGCAATAAGTTTGTTTATGACACTTCGGATGAAACCGGCAAACCGCTCACGACACATCAATTTTATGACGGCACTCCGCATCCGTGGGAGTTCAAACGAGTCTGGCATCTTGAGCCTTCCCTCGACGATGCCAACACCGTTCTGGCGGGCATTGAAGATGCCGCGTTGTTTCGCTCCACCGACGGCGGTCAGAGCTGGGCCGAACTTCCTGGTTTGCGTGGCCACGGCACGGGGTCGCAGTGGCAGCCCGGCGCCGGCGGCATGTGTCTGCACACTATTCTGTTAGATCCTGCCAAGCCGGAAAGAATTATTGTCGCTATCTCCGCCGCGGGTGCGTTTCGCAGCGATGACGGCGGCGCGTCGTGGAAACCGATCAATCAGGGATTGCGCTCGCAATACATTCCGGACCCGACTGCTGAGGTGGGCCACTGCGTTCATCACATCGCCGCGCATCCTTCGAATGGAAATGTGCTGTACATGCAGAAACATTGGGACGTAATGCGCAGCGACGACGCGGGCGATTCGTGGCATGAGATCAGTGGGAACCTGCCGACGGATTTCGGATTTGTGATTGACGTTCACGCGCACGAGCCGGAGACGATCTACGTTGTGCCGATCAAGAGCGATGGCGAGCACTTTCCGCCGGATGGCAAGCTGCGTGTCTATCGCAGTCGCACTGGCGGTAACGAATGGGAAGCGCTGACCAACGGCCTGCCGCAAGCGAACTGTTACGTCAACGTGCTGCGCGATGCGATGGCGGTCGACTCGCTCGATTCGTGTGGCATTTACTTTGGCACGACGGGCGGGCAGGTCTATGGATCGGCTGATGCCGGCGATACGTGGGCGCCGATCGTTCGTGATCTGCCGCCGGTGCTTTCAGTGGAGGTCCAGACGCTGAGATGATTGTGGTTGTACTGCCGGCACATTTGCGATCGCTTGCGGGTGTTACGGGCGATGTTGAGCTCGAGATTGATGGTCCAGTGACGCGACACTCGATTCTCGACGCGCTCGAGGCTCGATATCCGATGCTGCGTGGGACCATTCGCGACCACGTCGCGGGACAGCGCCGTCCGTTGCTGAGATTCTTTGCCTGCGGCGAGGACGTGACGCACGAGCCTGCGGACACTCCGCTGCCGCAGGCAATCGCATCGGGAGCGGAGCCCTTCTACATCATCGGCGCCATTGCCGGTGGTTAACTTAAACCGCGGATGAACGCTGATGAAAATAGATTCTTATCGTGTAACCACACTCGTTCTTTTGCTTCTGCTTTTTAGTTCAACTGCATGTCGGTCAGGGGCGACGTCTGCCACCGATGAAGCTACGTTAAGGAAGTTGGACGATGAATGGTCCAGGGCTGTCGGATCGAGGGACGTTGAGAAAACGATTTCTTACTACACCGACGATGCGGTGGTAATGCCTCCGAACATTCCGACACTCACAGGTAAAGAACCGATCCGATCACTCTGGAACAGCATGCTTGACTCACCTTCTTTTGCTGGCGGCTGGAAGGCCACAAAAGTAGAAGTCGCGCGCTCAGGAGATCTGGCGTACGTGAGTGGAAATTACGAATTCACGGAGAAGGACGACAGTGGCAAACCGATAACGGATAAAGGCAAGTATTTGGAGGTCTGGCGGAAGCAGGCCGATGGTAACTGGAAGTGTGTGGCGGATATGTTCAACTCCGATCTACCTGCACACTAAACGATGTCGATTTCGCCAGTCGCCGTTCGACTTACTATTAAAGGAGTCGAAATTTAAGTAATCGTACGAGGAAAATCATGACCACAAGCAATACAAACACTATCAAACTTCATCGAGTGCTTCAGGCGCCGCCGGAGCGAGTTTACCGTGCGTTTCTTGATGCGGGTGCAATGTCCAAATGGCTTCCGCCAAACGGATTCACGTGCCAGGTTCATCATCTTGAGCCAAAGGTCGGAGGCACGTACAAGATGTCGTTCACGAATTTCACCACGGGAAACAGTCATTCATTTGGTGGTAAGTATCTCGAGCTAACGCCAAACGAACTACTCCGCTACAACGACAGCTTCGACGACCCGAATCTGCCCGGAGAAATGATGACGACGGTCACCTTGAAGAAAGTGTCTGTCGGAACCGAACTGAACATCGTGCAGGAAGGCGTCCCGGCCGCCATCCCCGCCGAGGCCTGCTATCTCGGCTGGCAGGAATCTCTAACACTGCTGGCCAAACTCGTCGAACCCGAGATTCCCGATCAGATGTAAAACTGGGCCACGGATGACACGGATGAAATCCGGATTTAATCCGTGTCATCCGTGGCTTATTTTGATGATGTTTTCGATGAGCCCCGTCTCGATGGCGATTTTCTGGTAGTTGGTTGGTCCTTTGTGAGGTCTACGATTTCGTTGTTTCTCATCACATAGACTGGTGTTCCCGTTTTGATTCCGAGTTCTAAAGCTCTGCGTGCGGCGCGACGTAGGGCGCGCAACGTATCCTGTATCTCGCGAGACTGTGAACTGACTGGACGGCTCATCGATTAATTCGCTTTCGCTCCCGCTGAAATCAACCGCGGCGTATTGCCTGAATTATCATACCACTCCCACTGATCTACCAACTCCATATAAACCTCTTGAAAGTTACGCAGACTGAGTCAAAGGGCCGGCGAACAACAGCACTTGCCACACATGGTGACCACCCTGGGCCACTCTTGCAGCCACGCGCGCGACCGCCATGTCTGGATTCGGCAAGCTCAAAAATATAAGTCTCACTTCGTAATCGGCACTCCTCCATTCCGGAATCAGCCGCGCGTACATATGTCCGCTCAAGGTAGTTTCGAATGCAAAGCTCTCACCTTTGCGAATGCGTCGCTGGATCTCAGCGAGCATAATTCGGCCGGCCTGAATTGCCGCGCGAGACGGATCAAAAGGTGATAATCCCGCGGCGATAAGATCTACATTAACGAAGTCGGGACAGTGCGCTTCTTTTATCAAGTACTCGCGAGCAAAAGTTGTTTTGCCGGCGCCATTAGGTCCGGCAACGATTATGATTCGTCGCTGCTTGGCCATGGTCTAAGATTTTCGCCTTCCGAAGCGGTGAGTCCTTAAGTAGCCTTCGATAGCCGCGTACATCATGCTCATCTTAGCCTAAAAAAATTCTGTACCGCCACGATCCTCAGAAACCTTCTCTTCAATGCTTGCGTAACACCGCACTAATGAAAGCGATCGTCTACTCGGGTAGTGCGCTCAAGTTGGAAGAGCTTGAAAAACCCGTTCCCGCGGACAACGAAGTCTTAGTTAAAGTTCGTGCAGCTTCAGTCAATCCACTTGACGCCCATTTCCTGCGACACCCTTTTATGCGTCCCCTAATGGCCAGGGTCTCCAAAGCGAAAACGCTCAGGCCGGGACGTGATGTCGCCGGTGAGGTTGAAGCTGT
>DATENQ010000101.1:0-2460 GCA_035275005.1 Pyrinomonadaceae bacterium
TGATCTTGACACCCTCGTGCGCGGCAGTTATTTCGCCGATGCGTTTGATCTCGACGCCATCAACACGACGAGGCAGCCGCGGAACGTTTTCGGGTTTTACAGTGAAGAGCAACTCGAAATCTTCGCCGCCGTGCAACGCGAGCTGCAGTGGGTCGAGCGCGCGACGACCACACAACTCCGTCACATAATTGTCGACCGGCAGTAAAGCCGAGTCGATCAACGCGCCCACATTGCTCGCCGTACACAGTCGATTGAGATCAGACGAAAGACCGTCACTAAGATCGATCATCGCGGTGGCGAGACGTTCCCCGCCCAGAACGATTCCCCATCCGACGCGTGGTTCGGGTCGAAGCTGGCGCAGCAGTATGTGATCAAGCTTTTGCGAATCTTCATCAGCCAGGTTCTGTTCAGCTAAATGTGCGCCACGCTCGATCAGGCGCAGTCCGGCTGCCGCTGCGCCCAGTGAACCCGTGACAAAGATCTGATCGCCGGCGCCTGCACCGGATCGCATCACGGCCATTCCTGCCGTACACTCGCCCACGACGATCGAATCGATCACGATGTTTTCATTCGTCCGCGAAGTATCACCGCCAATCAACTGCACACCGTAGCGATTCGCGAGATCGAGCAAGCCATCGTAAAGCCGCTCGGCAAAGTCAGTCTCCCAAACGTCCTCGGGCACGCCGATCGAGATCAACGACCAAAGTGGTCGTGCTCCCATTGCGGCAATGTCGGATAGCGAAACGGCGAGTGCTTTATGGCCCAGAAGATACGGCGGCGTCGTGGTGCGACGGAAGTCGACGTCTTCCACGAGCAGATCAACAGTGATGACAGTTTCTTTGCCGGCGCTTCCGCGAAAGACGGCAGCATCATCTCCGATGCCTGCGATGAGCGATTCTGATTTGAGTGAAGTTGAAGCTACTCGCTGTCGCAGCGAATCAATGAAATCGAATTCGGTTTTTTGAAATGTGGTGGGTTGTTCGTGCTCGTCTCTCATCTTTAAAGATTACGACGAAGCGAATCGAGCCCTGCTTCTATAGTTTCGATCGAAGTTGAAAAAGAGAAGCGCAAGTGACCCTCACCCTGTGCGCCAAACACGATGCCGGGCACCGTCGCCACTTGCGCGCGGTTCAGCAACGCATCGGCAGCTTCGCGACTGTCTTTGTTTATGCGACTCACGTCAGGAAACGCGTAGAAGGCGCCGGCTGGAGAAGCGCAGTGCAATCCGATCTCGTTTAGACCAGCGAGAAGCAGATCGCGACGACGACGATATTGGTTTGTGATCTCGGCGAGCACTGCTGTATCGATACTCATAGCCGCAACGCCGGCCCACTGCGTTGGTGTCGAGACACCATTTGATGAATAGAGCGTCGCCTTCTTGAGTCCCGTCATCCAGGGCTCGGTTGCGACTGCGTAACCGAGGCGCCATCCCGTCATCGAGTACGACTTTGAAAAAGTGAAACAGCTGATCGTGCGTTCGAACATTCCTTCGAGCGAAGCGATCGAGAAGTGTTGACCGTCGTAGACGAGATCCTCATACGCTTCATCGGCGACGACCACGAGGTCGCGTTCCTGCACAAATGCGGCAACTGCTTTCGCCTCTTCCGGCGTTAAGACGACGCCACTCGGATTCTGTGGCGTGTTGTAATAGATCGCGCGGGTTCGATCTGTCGCATAGCGCGCGAGTGTTTGTTGAAATCCGAGCTCGCGGGCTTCGTCAGTTGGGACCAGAATGCTGTGGCCCTGGCAGTGGGCGACGAGATCTTTTATAGGTGTCCAGTACGGTGAAAAGAGCAACACCTCATCGCCCGGATTCACGATTGACTGGAACGCGCCAAACAAAGCCTGCATGCCGCCGTTAACAACGATCACGTCTTTCGACTCCGCGGGAATGCCGTTGCGGTTGCGTAGTTTGTCGGCGATTGCTTCGCGCAGCTCGGGGATGCCGGATGAGGGCGCGTAACGAGTTTGGTTATCGTCGAGCGCGCGCTTCATTGCGTCCTTCACGACGTCGGGTGTGGGCATGAAAGGTTCGCCGCCTTCGAACTGGTAGACGGTGGCGCCCTGATTGCGCAGTTCCATGATGCGGTTACGAAGCCTGACGATATCGGAAAAACCGACCTGTTCGAGTCGTGAAGCCAGGCGCAGAACCGTTGGCGAGGTTGTCACTGTATGGATCCGTTTCCTTCCGACTTTGTGCGTGGGAAGGCGGATTATAGCAGATGCCAGGGGCTTGTCCCGTGGTACTTCACGCTCGTAGCTAAAAAGAAGATCAAAACCAAAAAACCGGATGCCACGGGCTTGTCCTCGTGGAGCGTCACGCGTCACGTTTATAGCTATATAGCCGTAGAACGTGAACCCTCCACGGCGCAAGGCCGTGGCATCCAAGCTGGATTTAACCTGGCGTGTAATAACAAGCGTGACACTCCCCGGGACAAGCCCGTGGCATCTTCAGGAAAT
>DATENQ010000102.1:0-3086 GCA_035275005.1 Pyrinomonadaceae bacterium
GGCGCCTCTTCATCGCGGCCACGATAGGCGCCACCTTCATGAAGTTGGGCCGCGCACCGACGACGTTGATAACTTTGATCATCTTCTTAGAGCCGGATGATCCGCGCGCTGCTCTCGCGTCTGACGTCGCCGTTCAGCGCGTTGCGAGTGTCGACGATGAGTGGGGCCAGGGAGCAGACGCGCTTGTAGTCGATCTCGCTGTGGTCCGTGACGATGATAAGGCAGTCAGCCGCTCGAAGCTCCTCGTCGGTTAACGGCACTGACTCCAGCGGTTCACCATTAACATCGGTGTGCGCGTCGTCAAAACGCACTTCCGAGACGAACGGATCGTGATAGCGAACATTCGCGCCCTTCGCTCGCAGACGATCGATAATCGACAGCGCCGGACTCTCACGCACGTCATTCACATCTTTCTTATACGCAACACCAAGCAGCAGCACGTTCGAGCCCTTCATCGCCTTGCGCTCGTCATTCAAGCCGTCGGCAACGAGTTGGACCACGTGCTCCGGCATGCGCGAATTGACTTCCTCCGCGAGACTGATGAACCGCGAATCGAAGCCATGCTGGCGCGCCTTCCACGACAGGTAATGAGGATCGAGTGGAATGCAGTGTCCGCCAATTCCCGGCCCCGGATAGAACGGCATAAAACCGAAAGGCTTGGTCGCCGCGGCGCGAATCACTTCCCACGTATCGATGTTGAGCGCGTAGCAGAGACGCGCCATCTCATTCGCCATGCCGATGTTGACCGCGCGAAAAGTGTTCTCCAAAAGCTTCGCCGCCTCGGCTACGCGCGCCGAACTAACGCCGTGAACGTCCCTGACGATCTGCGAATAGAGATGCGTAGCGACCGCTGTCGAATCATCCGTCACGCCGCCAACAACCTTCGGAATGTTGTGCGTAAGAAAACTCGGATTGCCGGGATCGACACGTTCCGGTGAGAACGCGAGCAGGAAATCCTCGTCGAGCTTCAACCCTTTCTCTTCAAACATCGGCAACAGCACTTCGTCGGTCGTGCCCGGATAAGTGGTCGATTCAAGAACGATCACTTGTCCGCGACGCAGGCGCTTTGCGATCTCCTCGCTCGCCGCAAGTATGTAAGAGATGTCAGGCTCTTTCGTTTTGCGCAAAGGCGTCGGCACGCAAATGATGATCGCGTCGCACTCGGCGAGATGATTGAAATCCGTCGTCGCTTGCAGGCGCTTCGCGTCAACTACTTCCTGCACCTTGCTCGACGGCACGTCGCCGATGTAGGAAGTGCCGGCGTTAATCTGTTCTGCCTTCGACCCGTCAACCTCGAAACCAGTGGCCTTGAACCCCTTGGAAGCAAACTCCACGAGCAGCGGCAGTCCGACGTAGCCGAGGCCGATAACGCCGACGTGGGCTTGTTTGTTGGTTATTAAATTGATTAGTTCATTTTTCATAAGGTAAGCGAACTCCAAACGGGAAAGACTAGGTGAGCGCGTCGAGCAGTGTCAAGAACCGTGTTCATCCGTGTTCATCTGTGGCACTATACGCACTCGCTGAATGAGCAACGAAACTTCCCCCAAACTCGTCCGCGAGCTGAGCCTGCTCGACGCCACCATGATCGTCGTCGGGTCGATGATCGGATCGGGAATCTTTATCGTTTCCGCCGAATCGTCGCGGCTGGTGGGTTCGCCGGGCTGGTTGCTGATGGCATGGGCGCTCGCGGGCCTGCTCACCATCACCGGCGCGCTATGTTGCGCCGAACTGGCTGCGATGTGGCCGCGGGCCGGCGGACAATACGTGTTTCTCAGGGAAGCGTATGGACCGTCGATCGGGTTTCTGTTTGGCTGGGGTTTGTTTCTGATCATCCAGACCGGGACCATCGCCGCGGTCGCCGTCGCGTTCGCAAACTTCACCGGCGTACTCACTAATTGGATCTCAGCCGATCGCTATCTCATACCGCAGCTCGTGCTGATCAAGCCGTTCACGATCAATCAACTGTCGTTCAACGGCTATGCGCTAAGTTTGTCGACACAGCAACTCGTCGCCGTAGTGATGATCCTCTTTCTAACGTTCATCAACACGCGTGGACTAACGACCGGCAAGATCATTCAAAACACGTTTACCTTTACGAAGACCGGCGCGTTGGTCGGCTTGATTCTGATCGGATTGTTCCTGGGCTGGAATCGCAACAGCGCCGCTTACACTTCTTCGTGGTGGGCGCCGTGGGAGAACGGCTGGAAACCGACGGCGTCGCAGGTGTGGTTTGATCCCACGAGCCACGGCCTGCTCGTATTGGCGCTGCTGATGTTAGTCGGCAGGGCGATGGTTGGACCACTCTTCGCGCAGTCCGCATGGAACAACGTTACCTTCACGGCTGGCGAGGTGCGTGATCCGGGGAGGAATTTGCCACGTGCGCTATTGCTCGGTTGCGGGATTGTAGTGACGCTGTATCTGCTCGCGAACCTCGCGTATGTTGTGACGCTGCCGCTCGCGGGCATTCAGAACGCGCCGCAGAATCGTGTGGCCACTGCGGTGATGCAAGCCGTGCTTGGTCCAAAGGGCACGATCATTATGGCGCTCGCGATCATGGTCTCGACGTTCGGTTGTAACAACGGATTGATACTGGCGGGCGCGCGGGTTTATTACGCGATGGCGAGAGATGGACTGTTCTTCAAACGAGTCGGCAGCGTCAACTCGCATCATGTGCCCGCGGTGGCGTTGATCGCGCAGGGGCTTTGGGCTTCGTTCCTCGTGCTGCCACGAACGGTCACGGTTAATCAACAGACCGGCGGCTACACGTTTGGCAACGTTTACACGCAACTGCTCGAATACATCGTTTCCGCGGATCTGATTCTGTACGTGCTGATGATCGGGGCGGTGATCGTGATGCGTCGCAAGGCGCCGGAGATTGAGCGGCCGTATCGAACGTTTGGTTATCCGATCGTGCCGCTGATTTATATTGTTATCGCCGGGCTTTTCATTATCGCTTTGGCGATCCTGGCGCCGTCGACATCAGGTATTGGGTATCTACTCGTCTTCACCGGAATCCCTATCTACTTTATGTGGAGCCGCAGATGAACGCAGATAAACGCGGATTAAGATCTGCGTTTATCTGCGTT
>DATENQ010000103.1:0-4323 GCA_035275005.1 Pyrinomonadaceae bacterium
ATCCGTGTTCGAACCGCGGGCGGCCACGGAGTGCCGCCCCTACAGTTGCTTATTCATACCGCAAAGCAATGATCGGATTTACTTTCGTCGCGCGTCGTGCCGGTATGTAACTCGCCAGCGCGGCCACAGCAACAAGCAGCAACGAGATCAACGTGAACGTCACCGGATCCGTCGCAGTAACACCAAACAGCAGAGTCGACATCACTCGCGTCAACGCAAAAGCCGCAATCAATCCGATCACGATCCCGACAACAACCAGCTTCATCCCATATCCGACCGCTAACTTAAGCACGGCGCCAGTCTGCGCGCCGAGCGCCATACGAATCCCGATCTCGCGTGTGCGTTGGGCCACTGAATAACTCATCACACCGTAAATCCCAACCCCCGCCAATATCATCGCCACTGCCGCGAAGATCACCAGCAGCAGCATGCTGAACCGTTGTCGCGCGATTGAATCGCCGAGGATCTGCTCCATCGTTTGGATGTTCGAAACCGGCTGGTCCTTGTCGATCTCCCACACCGCTTTGCGCACAGTCGCCGCGAGGCTGGTTGGTTCCACGTCAGTTTTGACTACTAGATCGCGTGGCTCGAACAATCCGGCCTGACGGTAACTCAGGTACATCTGTGGTCTCGGTTCAGCAGTCAGTTCGAATTGCCGCACGTCCTTCACGACACCGATAACCTGAATCCAATCCTCGTCGGATCTTGCTCGTCCGACTGCGATGCGTTTGCCAAGCGGATCTTCATTTGGCCAGTACCGGCGCGCCATGGTTTCGCTAATCACAACTACCGCGTACCGAGCGGTTAATGAGTCTTGATCGGTAAAGTCTCTTCCGCTCAGCAACGGGATGCTCATCGTGCCGAAATAACCGGGGCTGATCACTCTCGTAACTATAATCGCCTCCTGTCCCGGCGGGGGCTCGGGCCGCCCCTCAATGCTAATTGAGGTGGAATTGCCCTGCCGGTAAAGAGGAAGATTCGTAGTGACCGCAGCCGACCGAACGCCTGCCAGCGATTGCACGCGCGTGATTAAATCAGTGTAGAAACTGGATCGACTTTCAAACTTCGTGTATTTAGGTTTGGGAAGTATGATCCTCAGCGTCAACAAATTGTCTGCGCGGAAGCCGGGATCTACGTTGCGCAGACGCAGGAAACTGTTGATGAGCAGGCCGGCGCCAATCAAGAGCACCAGCGATATCGCAACCTCGGCCACCACCAAAAGACTGCGCAAACGCTTCCCACTTCCACCGGTAGCCGCATCACGCCCGCCTTCTTTCAGTGTATCGATCTGATTGAATCGAACCGCCTGTATCGCCGGCGCAAGACCAAAGATCAGACCCGTCAATACTGAAACGAGCAACGTAAAACCGAGAACCTTGAAGTCGATCGAGATCTCTCTTGCCTGGGAAATGTTTTCCGGAATAAACGCTTTGAGGAGAATCAATCCGCCATATGCGATACCGAGACCAACAATGCCACCCAGCGTGGACAGCAAAACACTTTCAGTCAGGAACTGCCTGATCAAACGCCGGTGTCTTGCGCCAAGGGCAACGCGGACCGCGATCTCTTTTTGTCTGACAGCAGCGCGTGCCAGTAACAGATTGGCCACGTTCGCGCACGCAATCAAGAGCACCAATCCCACCGCGCCTAACAGGATCAGTAAAGCGGGCCTGATGTCGCCCACGAGATGTTCGTGCAGCGACGTGACTGCGGCGCCGAGATCCGTGTTCGACTGCGGGTACTGCTGCTGGAGACGGGTAGCGATCGTGCTCATCTCAGTTTGAGCCTGGGCCAACGTCACGCCAGGCTTGAGTCTGGCGGCGACTTCGAGATAGTGACTGTTGCGATTAGCAGCTTGCTCGGAAGTGAACGCAATCGGCACCCATACCTGATAGTCATTTGAAGGAAACTGAAACCGCGCAGGCATTACACCTACAACGACGTAACTCTCGCCATTCAGTGTCAGCGGCTTACCAACGATGCCTGGATCGCCGCCGAACCTGCGTTGCCATAGTGGGTAACTCAACAGGACCACGCGCTGAGCGCCTGGTTGATCTTCTGCTGCCGTAAAAACGCGTCCGATCTGTGGCTCGACTCCGAGCATCGGGAAAAGGTTCGCTGAAACGCGTTTGCCTTCGAGCCGCTCGGGATCGCCGGCGCCGGTTAAGTTAAAGCTCCCGTCGGCGATGGCGGCCATGCTTTCGAAAACCTGGTTCTGATCGCGCCAGTCAATATAGTTAGCGACTGCGGGGGTGTCGCGCGGGTAGCCGTGCCTGGTTGCGTCTTCCCAGACCATCACGAGGCGTTCAGGATTTTTGTAAGGTAGTGGGCGCAACAGCACAGTGTTCACGACACTGAAGATCGCGGTGTTTGCGCCGATGCCCAAGGCCAACGCGATGACGGCGACAATCGTGAAGCCCAGGTTCTTCCGCTGCATGCGTGCGGCGTAACGCAGGTCGTGTAAAAGATCAGCTAACAAGTTGGTCCTCCCTGCTGCGCCTGCAACCGGCGGCTCTGCGACCGGTTTTTCCACGCGCCGCATTTCTTTCTGAAACAGGCCTGCGTCGGCGAGCTCCCGAAGTGCTGCGCGTTTTGCTTCTGCTTCCGTCGCGCCGCTCGTAATCGAACGCTCGTAGACGTCTTCGAGGTGTTGGGCCAGTTCTTCAGCAATCTCAGCCTCGTGCGCAGGCGCCAGCTTGAGACCGGACAATCGTCTTCTAACTTCTTCTTTCCAGTCAGGCATGTTCGATTCCGGTAATGCGATTGATGGCCTCGACAAACTCCTGCCAACTGTGACGCTGAGCCGCCAGCACCTTCTTGCCTTCCGCAGTCAGGCGGTAATAGCGACGTCTTCTCTGCCCGGCTTTCTCGACCCAACGTCCCTGAATCCAACCTCGCTTCTCGAGTCGATAAAGCAGCGGGTAAAGCGAAGCGACATTGAACCGCAACCGTCCCTTTGAGCGCTGTTCAATCAAGTTGCCGATGTCATATCCATGCCGTGGCTGATCCTCAACCAGTGACAGAATCAACAACTCGGCGCTCCCCTTCTTCAACTCACGATCCAGCATCTGCGACAGCTTATATGGCATAGCGATATATTATTGAGCCGTATATCGCTCGTCAACCTTGGAATTTTCGTGCGGATGATCCAGATTCCGATTGCAGCTACTAAGGATATTTACCCTGTTCGATGAAGCGTGCGCGGGCCGCGACACGTGAGGGAAGATTGAACTGTAACAGTTTTTCGGTAACCCGACCGGCTGCAGTCAGTGGGACGATGTAAGCGCCATCCAGCCGAAAGTGTTCGAACCATACTTGTATGCGAGGGTTGAATAGACCCACAATCTCGCTAGTGACAGCATCGATTGACGCGATATCCGAGCCTTTAAATCGATTGCAGACGAAGCACGCCAGCGCCAGATTTTCAGATGTGGTCTGGCCATCGTGTTTCAGCGCGATGAGGTGATCAGGTTCGTGAGGAACGAGGGCTTGTGATTCGGCCAATAAACAATACTCGCAACGCTCTCCAGCTCTTTCCCGCACCTCTCGCCGTAAGGAAGCGAGCATACGGGCTTGGTTCATGTTTTCGTCTTGAGATACTCCTGAGCTCGAATTTTAACTAATTGCATGACATGTTCGAATTCGCCTAAGACCTCAAGCTCCCCAGCCTCCTCCGCAGTTAGTTCATCAGCAGAGTTTCGCTCAAGGAGAAAACGTACACGTTCCTGAGTGTCTTCTGAGAGCTGAAACGCAAGTATTTCAGCTGATGAGGCACCGCAGGCTAAGAGATCGATGATTTCATCGTAGCTCCTTCGCTCACGCACCAAGGTAATGAACGGTTGATCAGATTCTCTTGTGAGGGTTTCGCGTTTCATAACGGGCACCATCATAACAGCTTTATCCCGTTAACAAGAAGGGCTGATTTCTACAATCAGCCTTCTCAATTCAACTTAGATGGGGACTTACTTACACTTGCTGTATCCGCAGTCGCGGCAGAAGTCGCAGCCGCTTGCGTGTTCGAGTTGGCCGTGGCATTCGGGGCAGATGCCGATCATGTTGGACATGATGGCGCCGGTGACGGGTTTCTGATGTAGGGATTGTTGCTTGCTCGCTACTGCGCGGGCGGAGTCGGGGAGATCCTGGACGCGGCGCACGGTAATCATGATGCATTCCGCGACGGCTTGCTCGGGTGAAGTGAGCAGACGCTCGTTGAACCATACGGCGTGCGTGCCGGTTACTTTATTCAGACTGTAAGCAACTTCAGCAGCGTCGAAACCACCGCGCAGCATCTTCGACGCAAGTAAACCCACGCCGCCGCTGATT
>DATENQ010000104.1:0-6308 GCA_035275005.1 Pyrinomonadaceae bacterium
GGCCAGTCGCGTGGCGAGACTCAGTAATTCAGTGTCAGCCTGTTCGGAATGTGGCGGCGCTTCGTTGAGAAACTCGAGCGGCGGCAATCCGTAGTCGCTGTAGTTAACACGACGCGAGTCGAACGGCAGTTTGGCAGTCGCAGGCGCCTCGGCTTTCACGCGCAACACGGAAGCGCCTTTGACCATCTCTTCCGCATCTTCGTCTTCATCGGCGACCGCTTCCGGAAAGATCGATCGCTTACCTGATCGTCCTGTCACCACAGTTGCGGGCGGCATCGTGATGCCAGCACCAGCCCCAGCCGCGACGGCCGTTGCTTGTGGTTCCACGATTGAGGATTTTGCTTCAGTGCGAATCACTGGCGCCGGCTCAGCAACGGGCTTGACCGGCTCCTTCATGAAATCCGCGACGCGCTCGGCCGGACTCAGATTCGATGTCTGCTTCAACGCGTTCTTCGCTGCTTCACGCTCAGCCTTGATCGCGGCCTTCGTTTCCTTCTTCAACCGCGACTGCTCAGCCCGCCTCACGCGCCACGCTCTGAATTGCTCCGGCAGCTTGCCGACAAAAGCGAAGCGTGATCCGATCGCCTGCGCGACGATCTCGTAAAGTCTTACGAACGAGAAATTCGTTGCGAGCAATAAGCCCATCGCTGCGATCGCGATCAGCAACACCGTCGCCCCAACGTTACTCAGTCCACCGGCGAGTCCTTGTGCGACGACCGCACCGAGTAGTCCGCCCGGTTGCACACTCGAATCAAACAATGGTCGCAGATGCGAGATCGACAACAACGCCGACGCCGCCACGACGAGGATCACGAGCCCGACGATCCGCATCCACGGCCTATGAATCGTCGCCGTGTGAAAGCGTCGCCACGCCGCTGTGAAGAGAAGTAGCGGCAACAGAAAAGCTGCGAGACCGATAAGTTGAAAACCGGTGGCGGCAACGTTCGCTCCGATGAAGCCGGCCCAGTTGTGTGTCTCAGCGGATCCCGCCGAGTTCCACGACGGATCGTTCGGGTAGAACGCAGCCGAGATGAGGCAGAGCGCCAGCAGTAATCCGAGCGCGATGAAGAGAATCGCGAGGATCTCATTGCCACGACTGGCGCGTGGAAGAATCACGCGCGGCTTTTCTTGAATGTGTGCTGCCATGAAAAAGGCTCCAACGCAAACTGAAATGCCTACGCTGCCTTGCGAGCAAGCAGGTAGGCTTTGATGAAGTCGTCGATGTCGCCGCCGAGCACTGCCTCGACGTTACCTCGTTCCAGCTTAGTGCGAGTATCTTTTACGAGCTGATAGGGCGCCAGCACGTAGCTTCTGATCTGTGACCCGAATGAAATGTCGGCCTTGTTGGCTTCGAGCTCGGCGGTTTCGGCCCGCCGCTTTTCCAACTCGAGTTCATAAAGACGCGAGCGCAGCACCTGCATGGCAACTGCCCGATTTTGATGTTGTGAACGCTGGTTCTGACAGGATACGACGATCCCGGTAGGTATGTGTGTGATGCGGACTGCCGAGTCGGTGGTGTTGATGTGCTGTCCACCGGCGCCAGTGGCGCGATAAGTGTCGACGCGCAAGTCTTTGTCGTTGATCTCGACTTCGATGTTCTCGTCAATCTCGGGATAGACAAACAACGAAGCGAAGGAAGTGTGTCGCCTCGCCGCCTGATCAAATGGCGAGATGCGGACCAGGCGGTGTACGCCGGCTTCGGCAGCCAGCAGCCCGTAGGCGTATTCGCCTTCAACTCTGAACGTCACACTTTTCAGTCCGGCTTCCTCGCCTGGTTGATACTCGAGCACCTCGGTTTTGAAGCCACGTTGCTCGCCCCACTTGAGATACATGCGCAGCAGCATCTCGGCCCAGTCCTGCGATTCGGTGCCACCCGCGCCTGGATGAATCGTGCAGATGGCGTTGAGACGATCGTTGTCGCCGCCCAGCAACATTTCGGTCTCAGCCTGGCTCAGGTCGTGTTCGAGCTGCTCGATCAACGAATGGAGCTCTTTGATCGAGTTCTCGTCTTCTTCGGCAAACTCAAAGAGCACTTCCGCGTCGGCGACCTGCGATTCGAAATGTTCCTGGCGCTCGATCTTCTTTTCGAGACGGCTGCGATCCTGCAACAGTTTCTGTGCTGCTTCCTGATCGCTCCAGAAATCAGGCGCTGAGGCCTGCGCTTCGATCTTGTTCAATTCGTCGCGGCCTGCCGGGACATCAAAGAAACCTCCCGAGCTGGTCCACGCGCCCGCGCAGATTGTCAAACAAAACTCTCAATTCCTGAATCGATAGAATGTTCATCTTAAAAATCTAAACTCCTACGGGAATTTATTGTAGGGGTGGCCCTCCGTGGCCACCCGTTGTCGCCAGATGTCAATCACGGGCGGCCACGGAGTGCCGCCCCTACAATAAAAACCACGATGGATATCATCGTGCAAATGTGAACAAAGAGATCGCCGTGTCGCGTGTAGAAAGTGTCTATTGAAGCCGCCGGGTCTCTCCAGACACGCACGTCCGTTTGAAACGGACCGGTCAGGTCCCAGATCCTGCCGTTACCCGCAATCAATGCCGACAAGCCACTGTTCGTAACACGAAACACCGGGCGACCGTTTTCAACCGCTCGAAAAACTGCGTTCGCGAGATGTTGTCGCATCACCGCCGTCGGACCAAGATAGCCGTCATTCGAGATATTGATTAGCACGTCCGCGCCATCGCTCGTCATCCGCCGAGCGATCCACGGATAGGCTGACTCGATGCAGATGAAGACACCCGCGCGGCCATTACCGAAGGGCATCAACGTGTACCTCTCGCCCGGAGTGAACTCGCCGACGATTCCAGTTATCAAAGAAGCTCCCGGTAACTCTTGCGGGAGCGGCACATATTCGCCAAACGGCATCAGGCGAATCTTATCATACTGTGAGATCAGTCGACCTTGTTCATTTACAAGCAGCGCGGAATTGTACGCACCATCCGCGGGCGCACGTTCGAGTGAGTTGAATAATAACGACGTGCGATTCTGTCGCGTGAAGTTGCCGATGAGTTCCTGCAACGCGCTGTCGGAACCATAAGTGAAGTTCATCGGCGACTCGGGCCAGATGACGAGCGTGGGAGTATTATCATTTGGATCTCTGTTGAGAGCGCTTGTGCTCAGCGACAAGTGCCGTTCAATTAATTCTTTTGTTTCCGCGAGAGTCTTGATCGGTGTCATCGGCACGTTTGGTTGAACGGCCACAACCCTGACGTTGGGGCCGGCTGAGTCGTGATGCCAAAAAAGATCGGTCACCTGCGAAACCACAATCACAAAACAAACAGCCAATGCCGTCGACAGCGATGCGGCGATGCTCCATCGCGTCTGAGTTGTTTTCAACAAAGCAATACTCGAGTTGATCGCGACAATGAGAAAACTGACTGCGTAGACACCGCCCCACGTCGCCGGCTGGATCAGGAAGGAATGATAAGCCTGAGAGTATCCGAGAGCATTCCAAAGCTGGCCCGTCACGCCCAGGCGAACCCATTCGAGTGCCGTCCAAAATACCGGCGCCAGCATCATTGCGAGGTGGCCCCACTGTCTGATCGCGAGTGCGACCAGCAGAGCGAAGATTCCGTGAAAGATGCCGACGACGATTGCGGCAGGGACCAGTAGTAAATAGGCCACCACGGTCGGGAGTCCGCCGTAGTGAATCATTGAATAGGTGAGCCAGTAACAGGTTACGTAGAAGAAGACTGAGCCTGTTGCCCAACCGAGTATGAAAGCTTTCAACGGAGACGGACGGCGCGCGATGACGACGAGGAGCGGCACCAGAGCGATCCACGCGAGGGGGTACAACTCGAAATTAGGAAACGAGAAGATAAGGAGGAGTGTGCTGGCGCCCGCCGCGCCCCACTCGGCCCGAGATACAACTTGCCGCATCGCGGGTGGAGTTTACCAAAAAGCGCGAAAAAATATTTTTCGGCGGGGTAAATCAAGGTGATTGGAGGAGGTCAAAACGCGAGTTTTTGACGCAAAAAGACAGAAACCGTCACTGCCGAAGTGACAAATTTCGTCTCTGACAATAATTCCAACCACAAAGGCACGAAGGCACAAATTGATTAAATGAATTAGTGTCTTTGTGCCTTTGTGGTTGGAAAGTTGGCTTTAAATGCGGGAGAACCCAGTCATTTCTGACTGGGTCCACGTATCGGGGGGAAGCACTGAAGGATCGCTCGGAAGGTTGCTGGCGCAGCGGCAGGCGGCGCTCAGGGGATGTAGGCGGCGGGGGCACGGTCAACGATTTCGTCTATTCCGTGTCGTGCCGCGATCTCTTGAGCACACGGCGTGCCAGAAACCTCAGTTGCCCATGGTGACCTGGCGTTGGAGAGCGATGGCTTCCTGGTTATTTGGGTCGATGGTGATGGCGCTCAGCGCGTACTTGCGCGCCTCGCCGCGGTCACCTCGATCGAGAAAGATTTTGCCGAGCAGGATGTGCGCGTCGATTAGTTTCGGATCCCAGAAGATCGCCGTCTTGAGAGCTGCGATTGCCGCTTCCTGATCGCTGCGACGAAGATTGATGCGACCGCTCAACAGGTATGCTTCTGCGTTTGTCGGCTCGATCATCACGACGCGATGAAGCTCAGGTAACGCTTCGTCGTCGCGGCCGGCCTGATAGAGATCGCGAGCTTTGATCAGCAAGTCCTGCGTCGCTGAGCTCGGTGTGCCCTGGGCGCCGGCGAGTTGTGTCTCGCGGGCGAGACTGAAGACTTCTTCACGATTCAGCACGTCTCGCATTCGCAGGTTGACGCCGCTGGTCGTTTGCGACTTCTGCCACTCCGTCTCCCACTTCGCGTACGCAGTCCGCAGATATCGCCGCGCCATATCGTCCGCGGCGGCCGCGGCTTCCTGATTTCCGAGTTTTGTCAGTGACTTGGAAAACAGGAAATACGCCTGTCCGTCCTGTTGGTCGGAAGAGATCACGGGGCGAAAGTGTTCGGCTGCTTCCGAGTACTTACCGGCTAGAAAGAGCGCATAGCCGTAGTTGAAATGGACCATCGGATCGGTCGGCGCTGACTTGGAAGCCTGGCTGAGAAATTCGGCGCCTTGCGCGAGCAGACGCGTGCGCTCGGCGTCGTTCTTGTTTTCTCGAGCGGCTTGCACTGCGACCGCTCCGGCATTGTTGTAAACGGCGATCAGCGGCAGATCGCTTGAAAGCGGCACGACTGTCGCCAGCGCGCGTCCATAGTCACCGAGTTTCGTGTAGCCGAGACTGGCGTAGAAAGCAGCTTCCGCGTAGTGCGGCTCTTTCTTCTGAATCTTCGAAAAATATTCAGTTGCTTCTTTCCAGTTGCCGAGACTCATATAGCCACGACCGAGCTCAAACGCCGCCTGCGGATAAACCGCGCCGCCGAGCGACTCGGCGTAGTAGTGGAGCGCGTTCTTCAGATAATTCGCGCGCAGCTCTTCGCGCAGCGGCAATTGCACCGCTTTCACGTAAGCTTCAAAAGCCTTCTGCGGGATCTTTGTTGCTTCCTGGACGATCTGGTTTTGGGAGTAAGGCAGCGCCTTGTCGCGCTGATAAAGGATCTGGTAAGCGAGACGGCCGTGAATGTCCTGGAGCGTGGTTAGCGGGCCGCCGTAATCGAATTGTCGCGTGGCCCAGCCACCGTCCATCACCTCGCCGAGGGTGCGGCCTTCGTTGACTTTGATCACGCGCGAGGTCACTTGCACGTAGCCGTCGCGCGGTACTTTGTCGTTATTAGCTTCGGTGGTTGCAGATGGTGTTACTGAGTAACTGCCGACGACGATCATCGTCGCTTTTGCCTGGCGCGCGAGTTTGATGGCGGTGGCGCGCGACGGAATCACGGTTTCGGGTAAGCGGAGCTGGTGGTAAGCAAGCTCGCGCTCGTCGCTGGAGACGACGACCATGCCGGGCTTGTTCAGCAATTCCGCGAGGGCGTCGGCGAAAGACTCGCCGACCCAGTTGTATTCCGCTCGATTGGAGGTGTTTTCAAACGGCAGCACCATCACGACATCCGCCGCCGTATTCTGCGCCCGCGCCGTCGAAAACGCCGGAAAAACAGTGATTATTAATAAGAGGACAAAAACTAATCTAAAACTCATGAGGCCCATCTTAGCCGCAAAGCCGTCAACCCGCAAAATTTGGGCGCCTGCTGCACAAAACAAGTAATGAAGAATAGAACAAGTAATGAATAGGAGAACAAGTAATGAAATAATGGAACAAGTCAGGAAGATGTATAGACCGGAGACATCCTAAACACATGTTCGGAGACATGGTAAACACTTTTCCCGCTGCTGATACCTTTCGGCTCGAAAGGAGTCGAGAGGATGCCCT
>DATENQ010000105.1:0-14614 GCA_035275005.1 Pyrinomonadaceae bacterium
CACGCAGAGCTGAGAGCTAGCAAAGACAGTGCAATCGATATCACAAGCCAGACTTTTGTCTGCTTATTCATGATCAACTCCTCCAAACTAAGATAACTTGCGCATTAACTGTAGCACGGAAGCCGCACGAACGCGGAACGCGCCTTATGCACGCGATGCCACGGGCTTGTCCCGTGGAGGTTCACGTTTGCTTGCTATTAAAACAACACTAACTGCTTCCGGATGCCACGGCCTTGTGCCGTGGAGGCTCACGTTTGTCGCTACGCCCCTTCGCTGCGAGCCATAGCTGAGAGCGTGAAGCTCCACGGGACGAGCCCGTGGCATCTTGAACGCTCTTTTTGACCCCCTGCGTGTAGCAGTAAACGTGGAGTACCACGGGTCAAGCCTGGGGCATCCAAACATCTATCTCAAAGCTGCGGCGGCGTAGCGCCCGAGCGCCGCGCGCTGGCGATTGCGTGCGTGATTCGATCGTTTGCGCTTCGCGCCAGCGTGATGTTGCGTTGTCGCGGCTGTCGGTGCGGCGGTTGTTGCCGGACCAGCTGCCAGCAATCGTCGCTGCTCGTCTGGGTTTAGCAGGAACATGTACCGGACGAGCAAACGCGCGTGATCGTCGTGATAAGCAACTGCGCTGGCGGGCGGCTGAGGCAGATTAACTACCCAGCGATCGCCTTCTTTGCGGAAGAGCCCGCTCGGCATCGCCGTGCCCGGACTGATCTGCGACGGATCCAACAACCACCGGAACGTCCAATCAGGCTTCAGTCTCTCCGCAGCCAACAGGAAATTAGGCGCGATCGCCTTCGCATCATGTGACGGGTCTCCCGTGATATGACACTTCAAACACGGCGTCCCCGACGTAAACATCTCGCGCGCAGTCGCAGTCTCCGTCGCCGTCAGTGGCCTCATCGGTTCCTTGATATATGGCTCCTGTTGCCCTGACATCGCCATGAAGAAGCGCACCAGTATCTGCAACTCGTTCGGCGAGAAGTTGAACGTCGGCATGCGGAACGACAGATACGGACGCACGCCATTCCGATCCAACCCCGGCTGCGGTTTCAATCTTCCCGCGGCCTGATTCGCGTTGGTCGCAGCAGCACCCGGCTGCTGAGGCGAAGCAGTTGCACTCGCTTGCGGACTCGGCGATGCCGACGGCAACGCAGCGATCTGTTGCGCCTGTGCCGGCGACTTCTCACCACTCAACGATGGATCGTGCAGGAACCTCAACAACCACGCCGGATCAACACGCGCCCCCTCACTCGTCAACCTCGGCGGCAGCAGATCCTTGCCTTCAGGAGTCTGATAGAAAGCTAACTGTTGAACCACTGACTTCTGTCCAACCTGAAGCTGGTGACAACCCATACAGTTGTACTTCTTGATCACCCACCAGCCGTTCTGAATGTCCTGACGCCTCTGATCCTGCGGATTGTAAAAGAGCGAGCTGGGAACGTTGGCGCCCTCTGCACCGACACTTCCTAGCAGGAACGTCGTCAAAGCTGTGCGCCATTCAGGAGTCAGATACGGCTGCGGCATGCGCAGTCGATCTTTCGGATCCTTCTCTTTACCTTCGTCGTAAATCGACGGCCGCCAAACCTTGCGCTCGAAGAAACCTTTGTGGTTGTACCAGGGCTTATGCTCCGTATTCTCCTCGCGCAGCTTCAGAGGATCCTCGCCCTCTTCAGCGTGCTTCGTCAGCAACGCGAAGTCGAGTCGCTCGATCGGCGTCGCGCCTTCCACGGTCAACTCTTTACCGATGCGCTGCTCTTCTTCGAAGCCTTTGATCTCGTGGCAGCCGGCACAGCCGTACTGCTTGATCAGCTCATGTCCTTTTTGTTTAAGGTTCGCGTCGTTCACAAAATCCGCCGACGCATAACTCGGCGGTGACGAGAGCGAGAAGAGATACGTGGCGATATCGCGTGAATCCTGTTCAGACAGACGGAAGTTAGGCATCACCGTCATGTTCTGCACCTGCAACTCAGCGTTATCGATCGGGCAGCGCGAGTGCAGCTCGGTATCGAACTCAAACGGCAAACCCTTCTGAGCATAATCTTCAGGCGTCAGATCGCGCTTGTGTTTCGGACAGTAAGGCGCAACTCGTTCGCGTGGATTGTGAATCCAGCGCACGATGTAATCGAAGTTTGCCTTTTCGCCGACGCGCTGCAGGTTCGCGGCAAAATCACCGCCGAGCTTATTGTTGCCTTCGCCGATCGAATGACAAGCGAGACAACCGCGCGTCTCGAAAAGCTCCTTGCCGTGTGCCTTGTCGCCCTGCTGTTGCTGAGGCAGCTTGACATCGAAACTGTCCTGCCACAGATAGGCAGCGATGGCCTGGATCTGTTCCGTGCTGTCCTTGTCAGGATGAGGCGCGCCGAGCGTGCCTTCCGCTAAATGACCGAAGCGCCAGAACGTCGGCATCTTTGTTCCGGGACGGAAACCCTGTGGATCCAACAACCAAACCGGCAGCCATTCCTTGCGCAGCTTGACGCGAACGTCTTTCAGGTTTGGCCCGACTTTCTTCTGATCCTGCATTTGATACTTCGCTTGCAGATTCAACTGGTCGATACGCGCGGCGAGGAGACTATTGGTGACGCGAAAACTCTCCGCACTCGCCAACAGTCTCTTCACTTCGTTCTCATCTTCAACCGTCTCTGATTTTGTAGTCTCCGCGCGGCTCTGCTTTTCGTTGGCGATAATCTGATCTTCGAGTTGGCCGATTTGCTGGCGCGTCGCAGCCAACGCATCGGTCTCGCGATCGAAGCCTTCATAACGATGGCAACCGACGCAACCGCGCTGCATGAAGAGATCGCGGCCGAGGTTCAATTGTTCGGCTCCCTGCGTGACGCGATCGCGCGCGTGACACTGCTGACAGCCGGCCTGAATGTTCTCTTTCTCGAACATGGGCCACAGCCAGAAACGATGGCGTCCGTGACCTTTCACTTCACTAGTTGTCGCGCGACCGTTGCCCCAGTGACAACTCGCACAACCAAACTTCTCCGGATTGTGAATTTGCAGCACTTCCCGGTTGGGGTGACTGACAAACGCGCGCGCGAGACTGTCCGGCTCTCCGCCTGGTCCACTCGGCGCGAGATTCGCCGGCACCAGCTCGACCGGCTCGCGAATGCCCGCGTGGCAGACTTCGCAGCGGTCCACGACGTTGTAAGCATTAACGCTGATCTGATGGCCCAGGATCGAGTAGTCGTAACTGGCCATCTTGGTCTTTAGTCCTTCGATGGCCACTGGACCAAGACCAATCAGTTGATTCTTCAGATAGTCGTCGCGCTTTTTCGCCAGCTCGGAGGGCGTCTTTAGCAGTTCGGCTTTTTTGCCGAGACGCTCCGCTTTTTTGTCGCGGAGCTGATTGTAAAAAGCTTCGAGCTTACGGTAGTCGAACTCCTGAGTGGTGGTCGAGTTTCCATCGTCAGAAGGCAGCGCGACTTTGACTATCTCCTGCATCTTCGCGTCCGCTTGCCGGCGGTAACGATCCTTCGCGGAGCCGTTAGACGTTTCGATGTTGTAGTTAATTACGGTCAGACGGCCACGCTGGTTCTGGAATGGATCGGTGACTGCGTCGAGTTTTCTCTGGATCAGCGCGACCTCGGTATCGATTTGCTTGATCTCAGGATCGACTTCGGCGCGAGCAGCCTTCTCGTCAGCATCGAGCTGTTGATACTCAGGGCTCTCCTTGATCTCCGTCTCGCTCTTCCCCGCGTTGGCTTTAATGCTATCGAGATAGCGAGTGTAACGAGCGACAAACTCCCGCTGCATTCCCTTCCAGGGACGCTGACCGAGAGCCTCATCGTAAAGCGCCCAAGCTATGGAAATAGTGAGCAGCAGCGCGCTGACCAGCATCCAACCGCTGGTCGAGCGACTCACGATTGGATCCTTAGCCGGTACATCGGCTTCTTTTTTGACCAACGACTCGCCAGGTGCTGGTGAATCAGCCACTATGATCTACCCTCCGCACAACTCAGATATTGAACCAGGGAGTAACCCACACGTACTTGATGGTCAAAGCCAAACGCAAAATCAACTTCACCGGCAGCGCCAGCAGCACGCTCACGGCGAAAAATTGAAACGTTAAATACTGCAGCAGGCTCGTGCGCGACAGGAGCTTCTGCTCAAACTCGTTCTTCGGAAACAGACTCCGGTGAAGCTCATCCGGCTTGAGCGAGCGCGGAAACCTCATCTTCTTGAAATCGACCGTCATAAGCCAGTGAAAGAAGAGCGCGCCAACCAGATAGAACCCGCTGACAACGATGAAACCAAAAATAAACTTGCCGGGGTTCGTGGCCAGAAAGTGCAGACCAAACTTCTGCGCGATCATGTCGTGCAGGTCGACGTTCTTATCGAACACCACCGCGTTGTGATCCCACGTCTGTCCCGGCCAGAACCAGATCCAGCCCGGCCCACGAATAAATGTGCCGATCACGATCAGCACGATCCACATCAAGAAGCCCGCTCCAAACATCCAGAGCGCAAAGCGTCTCTGGCGCAGCGTGTAATAACCGTTGCCGAGCGGGTTTGAGTCGACGTACGGAAAGACCATCAACCCGACCATGATGATCGACGGCATCACGACGCCCGCAATCCACGGATCGAAGTAAACCAGCATCTCCTGCAACCCGAGGAAGTACCACGGCGCCTTCGACGGGTTCATCGTCAGGTTGGGATTGGCCGGCTCTTCAAGCGGCGCGTTGAGTGTGATGGACCAGACAAAAAGAACCACCGTAACAATAACGGTGGCAAGAAACTCAATTCGGACAAGATAGGGCCAAACGTGTAGCTCTCGCGCCCAACCCGTCCGCCACGGCTCGACTTTGCGATGGTGGGTCTTCGCCAGTTTGGGATCTGCTTCGAGCTGCTCGATGAGCTCATCGTTGCGCACGGCTTGCCTGATGCCCATCCACGTGAAGAACGGCACGAGGAATAGCATCGCGACAATCGGGATGTTGTCAGGCGCTGACGATACGATCCAGAGCTGGTGCCAGTCCTGAACGTTGATCGCCCAGAGCGCGACAATCACCAGGGCCACTACCAGGATTGTCCATTTGTTGATGAATCTTCGCATCTTAGCTCTTCTCTGCGGTCCTCTGCGTATCTTTGCGCTCTCTGCGTTTGAAAACCTCTTAACGCAGGGTACGCAAAGATCCGCGGGCCGCAGAGTTAATCATTTCTTCTTAGCCACAGCTTTCATCTCCGACTCGAGCATCACGGGCGCCGGTCCGGAGATTCCTCCGTCTTTCCTGATGCGCCAGAAATGCACGGCCATGAAGATCGAAGCCACCAGTGGAATACCGATGCAGTGCCAGATGTACGAACGTAATAGCGCGTTTGAATCGACGATCGAGCCGCCCAGCAGCCCGAAGCGCACGTCGTTGTAAGCAGTCAAACCTAATTGCGGTCCGAACGGACCTTCGTGACCGAGCATTGGCGTTGCGCGCGCCATGTTTGTGCCGACTGTAACCGCCCAGAAACCGAGCTGATCGTCAGGCAGAAGGTATCCGGTGAACGACAACAGCAGCGTCAACACCAGCAACACCACGCCGACACACCAGTTAAACTCACGCGGTTTTTTGTAAGAACCGGTCAGCACGACGCGAAACATGTGCAGCCAGGTGGTGATCACCATCAAGTGCGCCGCCCAGCGGTGCATGTTGCGCAGCAGCTTGCCGAAAGGCACATCGTGTTCGAGATAAAGAATGTCGCGGAAAGCGTCGAGCTTGGTGGGGTGGTAGTAAAACATCAGCAACACCCCGGTAAAGGTCAACACGATAAAGAGATAAAACGTGATGCCGCCCATGCCCCACGTAAACGGGTAACGCACCGCGTCGCGATTGATCTTGGCCGGATGCAGGTGCAGGAAGACGTTCGAGAGAATCGCGAGGGAGCGGTTACGCGGATCGGAGCGATCGTGCGACACGCGGAAGATCGACTTCCAGAGCTGCGTGTCCTGCGGGTCCTTATACTCTTTGGCCTCGTCGATCGCGCGGTCTTTCAGCGCGCCACCGGTTTGCTTCACTCGATCGAGCATGCTCCGGTTATCTTCTTCGCCGGTCGTGAGTTGTTTTGTCTCTTTTGGGTCGTTATCCATCCGCGTTTATACCCTGATGAAAGCGCCTTCGTCGTCAAAGTGGGTTGGTTCACCCTTGGGCCATTCGAAGAGCTTGCCCGTATCGACGACGATCTGTCCTTCCGCGTCGAGCGTCACCTTGGCGCGATCCATCGGACGTGGCGCCGGTCCTTCGAAGTTAATTCCCTCGCTGTCGTAGCCGCTGCCGTGGCACGGACATTTGAACTTGTTCTCACTTGCCTTCCAGTCAGGCGTACAACCGAGATGGGTGCAGCGGGCGTAGATGACGAAGAGTCGATCCGAAGTTCTCGTCACCCAGATGCGGTACTGCTGCTGCCATTTTGTATCGACACCGATTGCGTAGTCGGCTGGCGCACCGATGCGAAAGACGCTGGAAGGTTCGAGAATCGAGCGCGGCAGGAAAAACCGCACGAACATCAGGAAGAAGGTGAGCAGGGAGCCGGCGACAGTAGCCCACACGATCCGGCGTCGCATTTTGTTTACCGGCGGATCGGCGCTCGTCTCCACCACTGCGGCTGCGGACGCCGCAGGTTTGGCGGGAGCCTTCGTACTTACACTTGGGGCGGACAATTGATCGGCACTATCCAAGGCCAGACCTCCGTCGAATCAACTCCGAATTGCCAGGTGTTGCGAACTTCCGTGGGTACACTTCGACTTTACTTCGAGAGGCAGACTATACAACTACACCGTCAGGGATTCCTCTCTGTGCAGTAAAACGAATTATTAGCTTAAACATGAAGAGCGCCGCACCTAAACACAAACAAACGAATAAATATTAAAATATGGTCGGCGGCGTTATTTATACCTAATTTACCGATTATCTGGCAAGAAGTTTACATGAAACCGCACGTAATCATCTATTCGCGCCCCGGCTGCCACCTCTGCGACGAGGCCAAAGCCGTAATCCGGAGCTCCGGCATCAACGATCAGTTCACCCTGGAGGAGATCAACATTGAATCTGATGATGAGCTACTCAGAAAATATAAGTACGATATTCCCGTGATCGCGATCGACGGCGCTGAAGCTTTTATCCATCGTGTGGATGCAAAAGAATTTAGAACACGGATTACACGGATGAAGTCCGGATTTTAATCTGCGTAATCTGCGGCTAGAAATGGGTTTCCTGGCTGAGTTCTTCGATGGAGGAATAGAGACGGGCGCGTTCGAGATCGTTGGTGGATTGGCGATAGGCCATGACGAGATCTTTGAGACCGGCGAGGTCTTTATATAGGCCGGCGTTTTCGATGGGAGGCGTCAGGTAGGAGATTAACTCGGCGTAGGAGCGGCGCTTGGCGATTGAGCCTTCTGAGGGGTTGTTGACGCTGTAGATGTAAAAGTTTGGCAGTTCATCGATTAAACGATCGGGCCAGCACTCGTCTGAGAGGCCGATCTGTTTGCCGGGCATGAACTCAAGCGCGCCGTGCGTGCCGAAGTGAATTACGCCGTCGGCGTTCATAACCTTGGACAAGTAAGTGTAGAAGGCCATAAAGCCGTGATGCGGCGAGCCGCTGCGCGCCATCATGAGGCGCATCGGGTCGCCTTCAAAGCCGAATGTTGGTTGTACGCCGATAAAGATGTTGCCGAGCGACAGTCCCTGGATAAGCAGATCGTTGGCGAAGGAGTTTATCGATCCCGGCGCAGGGCCCCAGTCGCTTTCAACTTCCCTGACGTAAGGACACAGTCGACGATATTCCTGCACGTTCATTCGATACGCGACGTTAGCTGCGGCGCCGAACGATTCGGAATTGCCGCCCAACAGCCTGGTTCTGAGATCGTCAGCCGAATGAGGAAGCTCGACGCGATAACCTTCATCGCGCAGTCTCTTCAGCATATCGAACACGCCCGGAAAGACGTCGAGATCAGCGGCGGTGCCGATGTTTCCTTTGTTTGGCGGGAAACAGAAGAGCACGGTGGCGAGTTTGACTTCGTCGCGCGGTGCGCTTTGTAAACGGTTCCAGCGCTTCAAACGTCGCGCCAGTCGTCGACAGCGATCATCGAGCGCGATCGGTTCCTGTCCTTGCGCAGGGATGCCGCCGTAGATGAACGGCTCTGTGGCGCCGTCGATCTCCGGTATCGCGATCTGCATCCCGGCCTGAATCGGATTCAACCCCGTTGCCGAATCATTCCACGCCTCGATCGTTTGCGTATCCAGACTGACCGCCGAACGATACGGCAGATTCAGCTCGCGCAAGAACTGCGACGCTGCGACGCTATCGTTCATCGCCGGACCACCGACAAAACTAAAACCGGTAAGCGAGACGATTTGACTGATACGAGCTTTGGAGGATTCAACGAAAAACTTCGAGACGGCTTCGCGATTGTCCATCAGCGTCGCGATCGCAGGAACGACACTCAATCCTTCGGCCTCGATCGCACTGATGAGGGCGTCGTAGTGTTTCGTCGTCTTACTGATCACCTGCGGCCGCATTAACAACAGACCGATCGTCGCGTCAGGATCGAGCGGGCGGTCGTACCACTTGCGATACTCAGCAAACGTGCGAAACAGCGCCCGCGCCTTCGGGTGATAGATCGCAACCGACGGCATCTGCGCGGGCTTGGAAACGCGAATCTTCCGCAAGCGATCATCGCGAACGTACTGCACCAACGCGTAGAGCAGCATCGACTGAATATTTGCCGGCGTCGGTTGCAGGAAATAGCAGAAGAGATATAGATAATGTTTCGCGTCGGTCAGCGCGCCCGCGGTCGGAACAAACTTGAGAATTCCGGGCAGGCGATCGATCAGTCTCAAATACTGTCCATGATTCCGGTGCGACTTGCCGCGCTTCGCCTGGTTCCCAACCCACGAACCGACCGATTTCAATAATCGACCACTTTTACCATTCTGTTTTTTCCCGACGGAAGAGATATCAAGGCGACCCATGCGCGTGCGGCGCATTAGCTCCGGCATGCAGTTGATGACGATCACGGCGTCGTGGTGAAACTTTTCAAGTGCAGCCACGAGGCGCGTCGCGTTCTCGCCGTCCATCACGTGTATGACGAAAACAATGTTCGCGGCTTTGAGATCGCCTTCAACATCCAGCCACTCGCGATCGCTTAACGGCGAGCCGAAGTTGTACGCAGCCACACGCAGCCCGAGCCTGTGTGTACGATTGATCTCTCGCTCCGCGTTCTTGAGCGGTGCCAGCAGACTCGAACCGACGTATAAAACCGTGATGTTCATGCCACGCCTTCTAACTGATCTTCAAGGCTGCGACTGATCTCGCGCAATTTTTCCAGGACATACTCTTCAACATCCCAATACCCGCGCCCATTCGCCTCCAACAGCCGCTGCACGAGCGCGTGTGCCGAGTGCGGGTTCAACTCACGCAGCCGCTCCAGCATCGACTCATCGAACAGAAACGTGTTTGCCACTTCCGAGTAGATCCAGTCATCAACCGCGTCCGCCGTCGCGCTCCATCCAAACGTGTTCGACACGTGATTCTCGATCTCCGCAACGCCTCGAAAACCGTGCTTCAGCATCCCTTCATACCACTTCGGATTCAGCGTCTTGGCTCGCGTCTCCAGTCGAACCGTCTCTTCGAGCGTTCGAATCTTCACCTCCCGCGAAAGCGTATCGGACAAGTAGATCGCCGGCCGCGCCCTGGCGCGCTTCTCCACTGCTTTCGAAACGCCGCCGAGATACTCAAAATAGTGGTCCACGTCCGTAAGCCCGATCTCGAACGTGTCGATGTTCTGGTACGTTGCCTCGACTCGCGACAACGCCCGGTCCATCGCAACGCGCGCTTCCCTGCCCTCGATCGCGAGTCCTTTCGAGTCGCGCCCGTACGCAAAACATTTCCGCGTCACAAACAGATCACCGAGCGTCTCTTCGCGTTCCCACTGCGAATCCATCACCATGAAATTCACGTTAGTGCCGTAGTTGCCGGGTGCGTTGGAGAAGACACGGACCGCCGCATCGTCCGCATCACAGGCTTCCTGCTCGATTTGTTCCAACACGTGTTTGCGAACGTAGTTCAGCTCCAGAGGTTCGTCGAGTTGGGCCACCAGGCGAACTGCTTTATCGAGTAGCTGCACTGTCGGGCTAAACAGATCGCGAAAAATGCCCGACACCGTCATTACGACGTCGATGCGCGGCCGCCCGAGCTGGTCCAACGGAATGACCTCAACGTGCGTCGTCCTATTTAAAGCATCGCGCACCGGACGCACGCCCAGCAGCCAGAGCGCCTGGGCCACCCCCTCGCCTTGCGTCTTGATGTTGTCGAGTCCCCAGAGCACGAGGGCCATCGCTTCGGGATAACGCCCGTTCTCACTCTTGTAACGATCGAGCAGACTGTTCGCGACCGCTTCGCTGCGCGCAAAGGCGACGGCGGAAGGCACGCCGTACGGATTGATCGCGTGCGTGTTTCTTCCGGTCGGCAGTATATCGGGATTCTGAACGATGTCGGCGCCTGGTCCCGGCTCGATGAACTCGCCGCGAAGCGCGCGCACCAATGAATCCATCTCATTGTTTGTCTGCAGTTTGGTTGAGACTGATTCGAGAAGCGCAAAGACAGGGCGTGTTGTTTCCGCACTCAATCCTTTTTGTTCCAGAAGACGAACTGCGGCATCGGTGCCGGCGGCAACGAACTCGCGCACAGCTTCGTCAAGCAAAATCTCGGGAAGCGCGCGTACGCCGGCTTCCGGACGATCGAAAGAGGCGAGCATCTTGAACAGATCGGTTTTTTCTCCGGACGATGAAGGACGGCCAAAGACGTGCAGACCCGTGGGGATCAATCGCTGTTCGATCTCGATGAGTTGCTCGTAAAGCGCAAACACTTTCGCATCGCGCTCATCTTTAGAGATTGTTTTAGCCACGGATTAACACTGATTAGATCTTCACGAACCCTGCGCGCAAAATTCCCGCGAGGCGGCGCGTGTCTGCGGCGGATTCAAATTCTTTCTGTGTGTCGACTACCACAACACGCGCTCGCGTTCGATTGAGCGCCACCGTGAGCTCTCGCAGCTCAGACTCAATCTTCACGTTCCGAAACGCACGCAGGTTGAGACCGCCACGCCTGAGCGGCACGTTCGAACGCCCGTCAGTGAACAGCAACACCACCGCGTCGCCGAATTTGTTTCCCACGAGCTCCAGCAACTCGATCGTCGTCACCAGCCCGAGCGCGAGCGGCGTGCTACCGCCCATTCGCAGCGAGTCGAGCACGCGCCGCGCACGCAGGATACTACGCGACGGCGGCAAGTCGACCTGAGCAGACGTGCCGTGAAACGAAACGATCGCGACACTGTCTCGATTCAAATACGACTTGCGGAGCAACCTGAGAATCGTACTCTTCGCGCGGGCGATGCGGTTCGCCGCCATGCTCCCCGACGCGTCGATGGCGAAAACGAAAAGCGTGCCCTGTTTGTGTTTCAGCAGTTTGTAACGCAGTGCTTCGGAACTGACCGGCACTCGAAGCGACGCATCCAGGCCGACAAGCGCTCGCAACGTTGCATCGATCGCAATGCGTGCGCCTGCGCTTCGGAACGTGACCGCGCGCGTGTACCTGCCGCGCCGTTGAGCCAGCGCCGCCTTCCCTCCGCTTACTCGACGGCTCTGCGTGAGCGATTTCTCTTTTCGATTGGTCCTTAAATGCTCATCCAACCGCACTTCACCAGACTTCTTCTCGACTCCCGGCGGAGACAAAACATCCGCGGTATTCGGTCTTGCGCTACTTCCGGAAGCAGTTGCACGTTGTCGCGGCGCTTGTTTGTCGCTCTTGCCCGGTCCTTCCTGTCTCTGAGGAGTGTCGCCACCGCCGTTACCACTCGACGGCTTCGGAGGCGGCGGCGTGCTCGGAAACACTTCTTCAACTGCCTGCTGGATCTGTTCACTCGTTGCGGTTTCGTCCAAAGCATCACGGCGCAATCGATGTCGCAGCGCCATCGCCGAGACTTTCTTCACGTGCTCTTCCGTCACTGCGCGGCGGCCTTCAAACGCCGCCAGCGCACGCGCGGCACGCATGATCGTCAGCTCACCACGATGACCATCGACTTTAAGATCCGCACAGAGTTGCGCGATCTTGTGGAGCACCGCTCGTGAGATCGTGAGTTTATTCAAGCCGGCGCGCGCCTTCGTGATACGCTTGCGGAGTTGCTCTTGATCAGAGGCGAAGGATTCACAAAACGCCTCGCGATCTCGATCGTAGCGTTCGCGACGCTCGATTATGTCCACACGATTCTGAAGGTAGTTTTCGGTTGTGACTTCGGCGTGTAATCCGAAGCGGTCGAGCAGTTGCGGCCTGAGCTCTCCTTCTTCCGGATTGCCCGAGCCAATCAACACAAAGTTCGCCGGATGTTCGACCGAGACACCTTCGCGCTCAACTTTATTGATTCCCGTCACCGCAACGTCGAGCAACAGATCGACAAGATGATCTTCGAGCAGGTTTACTTCGTCGATATATAAAAAGCCACGGTTGGCGCGCGCCAGCAAGCCTGGATCGAATGCCTTCCTGCCTGCGGAGAGCGCACGTTCGATATCGATCGTGCCGCAAACCCGATCTTCAGTCGCGCCCAAAGGAAGTTCGACAACGGGCACCGGCGATTGCACGGTCGTCAACTCCCCACGAGCACCACACTGGTCGCAAAGATCTTGCGGATCGCAGTTATAAGGACAATCTTCTACTACCGTGATGTGTGGCAGCAGGTCAGCCAGCCCGCGCACGGCAGTCGACTTTCCGGTGCCGCGATGGCCCATGATCAAAACGCCGCCAATCAACGGATCGACAACGTTCAGAATCAGCGCCAGCTTCATTTCTTCCTGGCCGACGATCGCGGTGAAGGGATATGTTTTATGCCTTTTCCTATTCACGGATTAGACAGATTACCTGATTTGAATAATTGTGTAATCTCGCGGCCACAATTTTCTTGACATTGCCTCTAAACGGGACTAGAGTGCGCCCACTCCCGGCTAAACGAAGTTAAGCCCAGCTAATTCGATTTACTAATTCGAGCAGAACCCGCGCATCTGCCCTCTCTCTCACAACTAAGGCTCTGCCTTGGTTTACTTCTTCAGTGAGGGGACTCATTTAACTCTGGTCGTACCCCCCTAAGACTCGAGCTGCCTTCAGTAGTTCAAGTCAAGCAGGTTCCTTAACTAGTGCAAAACCGTGCCGTCTGCCGACGGGCAGATCGTGCCAGTTTTGTCGCGCAACCCGTTTGTAGCTCCTAGGAGGTCAAGTCTAAAAATGAGGAAAGTTCTACCTATCCTAACTCTAATCTTGTTCGCGGTCGCGCTCTTCTTACCTTTGAGCTCGCCCCAACCTGTCGAAGGCCAGGCAGCAACCGAGGCGCTGACGACCGACATGGACGCCAAGACCGATGACCTGTTCAACGGTTTCGGCGTAAAGGGCACACCGATCGACGAATGCGTCAACGAACCTGAGCCACCCACCGCGCGAGGGAACGGCAGGTTCGAGGACAACAAATTCATCTTCTCGGAACGCGAGACTATCGAAGATGGTCTTGGACCAACCTATAACGACGTAGGTTGTGTGGAATGCCACCAGTCAGTTGATGTTGGTGCATTCGGACAGCAAATGGAATTCAGAGCCGGTCATATTACGAATGGCCAATTTGTAGATGCGGCTGGCGGTCAACTCGTTCATGCTCGAGCTACTGATTCCGACATAGTCGAGCACATCTCGACCGCTGAGACCGTGAAGGCGTTCCGCGTCACGTTGAGCACACTTGGCGATGGATTTATCGAATGTCTCTCGAATACCGCACTGCAAAACAATGTAGCTGCCCAACCGCTGGCACAGCGCGGTACACTCTCGCAAGTACCAGTGACGGAAGCGGGCAACGCGCTTCGTTTCGGCCGCTTTGGTTGGAAAGCTCAACATGCAAGCCTGGTTTCATTTGCAGGCGATGCTTATCTCAACGAAATGGGCATCACCAACCAGTTTGACGGTTTCGGCGGCAGAAGCTCGAGCGCCGCTGATGCCGGCACACATGAGAACCCGGCCAGCACGGCTGAGGGCGTTATCAACGTCACGTTCCCGTCGCCTTTCGACCCGGTTGAGGATCCTGAGGACGATGGACTCGACGTGCTCGCGTTTGCTGATTTCATGGCAGCCACGAGAGCCCCGCGCCGTCAACAACCAATCCCCGCCGCGGCAACACGAGGCGATCCGCTGTTCAGTAGTGTCGGTTGCGCAGTCTGCCATACACGGACCTTCACAACGGCGCCTCCGGGAACGCTCATCAATGGCGGCGCTTTCGCGGTGCCGACAGCTCTCGGCAATAAGATCATTCACCCCTTCAGCGATTTTGCCCTACACAACATCGGCACAGGGGATGGAATCGTTCAAAACGCCGGACAAAGCAGCGCCAATCAAATACGAACTCCGCCACTGTGGGGAATTCGCGCTCGCAACAGGCTCATGCATGAGGGCCTGAACGTTACTATCTTTGATTCGATTCAACTGCACGCCGGTCAGGCAACTGCGGCTAGAAATAACTTCAATGCCCTGACTAACGCGCAGCGGAACGATCTCATTGCATTCGTGCTGTCGTTATGATTTACCTGCGGCA
>DATENQ010000106.1:0-21803 GCA_035275005.1 Pyrinomonadaceae bacterium
GGCATCCTGACGTTGCAAACCGGAACGCCGTATTCGATTGTCGATATCGTCGGCAATAACATCATCCAGCGCGCCAATCTCGCGCCGGGATTCAGCGGCAGCATCGAGACCAACGGCAGCACGCAAGAGCGGCTGGGCGGGTTTTTCAACACGGCCGCGTTTGCGCTTTCGAGACCGATTCTCGCGGGAACGAATCTTGGTGTGCCGAACAACCCAACGTTCGATCCGAACAATCCGTTTGGAAACACGCCGCGCAATTTCCTCTACGGACCCGGACAGAAGAATATGGACTTTTCGATCGTCAAGTTCATTCCGATCCGGGAGTCGATCAGGGGTGAGTTTCGCACGGAGTTTTTCAACCTGTTCAACTGGGCCAACTTCGCGAATCCGAACAACAACATCGCCGTGCCCTCGACGTTTGGACGCATCACGGCCACGAGTGCCGGGCCGCGAGTGATCCAGTTTGCGTTTAAGTTGAATTTCTAGGATGAATTTGGCCGCAGATTACGCAGATGAACACAGATCTGCGTTTATCTGCGTAAATCTGCGGCTAAAAAATGAATGCCTAAAGCATCTGTAAATGGCTTGAAGCTTTTCTACGAGATCGAGGGTGAGGGCGAGCCTGTCGTTTTGATTCCGGGGTTTGCGGCCGGGCGCTGGATCTGGTTCAAGCAGACTGCCGATTTGTCGCGCAGGTTTCGTGTCGTCGTCTTCGATCCGCGTGGCGTCTCTGCTTCGGACAAACCTGAAGGTTCGCAGACGATCGGTTTACTCGCAGACGACGTCGCGCACCTGTTACACACAATCGGCATCGAGAGCGCGCACATCGTCGGCGCGTCGTTTGGCGGCTTTGTCGCCCAGGAGTTTGCGCTCAAGTATTCGGCGATGACGCGGAAGCTGGTGCTGTGTTGCACGAGCTTTGGCGGACCGCATCACGTGATGCCTTCGTCTGAAACTTTAGCGGCGCTCGCTTCGACCAAGGGACTCAACAGCGAAGAGCGAATGAGAGCTAACCTGTTGCTGGCGTTCACGCCAGAGTACCTGGAGACGCAAACGGCTGAAGTTAATCGCGTCGTTCACCTGCGCGCCACCAACGAAGTGCCGGAGCACATCTACATGGGCCAGTTGCAGGCCGCGGTGAGTTTCAATGCCGAGTCGCGGGTGGAAGGGATCGCGAGTCCGACTCTGGTGTTGAGCGGCGATGCGGACGTGATCGTGCCGGTGCAAAACTCTCGCAACCTCGCGGCAAAGATTCCCGGTGCGCAACTACGGCTCATCGAAGGCGGGAGTCATACGTTTTTCATCGAGCAGTCCCCCGAGTTTAACCAGATCGTGACGGAGTTTTTAGCGACGGATTTAAACGGATGAACGCCAACATTATTAGCACCGGGATTTATGTTCCTGAACAGATCGTCACCAACGCCGACTTGAGCTGCATTCTCGGCGAGGACATTAACCCGTTTGTGACGAGCGTTCTCGGTATTCATGAGCGACACGTCTGCGCCGAGAACGAAAGCACTGCCGATCTGGCGACACACGCAAGCCGCCAGGCGCTCGAAGCCGCGCATCTCGATGCGAGCGAACTGGATTTGATCATTCTAGCCACCGACACTCCCGAACAACTCTCTCCGGCCACGTCCGTCGTCGTGCAGCACCGGCTCGGCGCTGTGAATGCAGGCACGTTCGACGTCAATTGCGCGTGTGCCGGCTTTGTGACGGCGCTCGATACAGCGTCGAAGTTCATCATCGCTGATTCCGCGTATCGAAACGTACTGGTTGTCGGTGCTTACGCGATCAGCAAGTATCTTGACTGGCACGACAAGAAGACCGCCACGATCTTCGCCGACGGCGCCGGCGCGCTCGTGCTTCAGGCAACAAATGATGGTCCCGGGTTTCTCGCCGGAAAACTCCACGCGGACGGCAGTTTTCACGATCACATGGGAATTTACGCTGGTGGCACTCACTTGCCGATTACTAATGAAGTGCTCGAAGAGGGCATGTGGAACAAGGTGCGTTTCGCCAAAAAATATCCCGCGGAAGTGAACACTGAAGGATGGCCGGCAATCATGGCCCAGGTGCTGGCGAAGGCGAAGCTGACGCTTGATGACATCCAACTGTTTCTGTTCACGCAGGTCAACCTGAGCACGATCAAGGAAGTGATGGGCAAACTCGACCTGCCGATGGAGCGTACGCACACCATCATGCAGAAGTGGGGGTACACGGGTTCGGCTTGTATCCCGATGGTGCTTCACGATGCGGTGAGCGCCGGCAAACTGTCGCGCGGCGACAACGTGATCATGTGCGCCTCGGGCGGCGGTCTCAATATGGCTTGTGTCGCATTTCGTTGGTGAGCCACAAAAGGCACATAAGGCACAAAATGCTTATGTGCTTTTTGTGCTTTTTGCGGCTAAAAAGTTTATGAAATATTCGACGGTCTATTCACTGTTCGTGGATCGTGTAAAGAATGCCGAGCCGAAAGATGTTTTCTACTTTCGCGCCAACGATCGGTGGCGGGGAATATCGTGGCAGCGTTTCGAGCAGGAGACTTTCGAGTTTGCCACGGCGCTGTTATCGCATGGATTAGAACGCGGCGGTTCGGTTTGCATTCTGATGGGAAACGTGCCCGAGTGGCCCATCAGCGATATTGGCACGATCATGGCCGGTGGCGTCGGCGTCGGTCTTTACCCGACGAGCTCGGCGGAACAGATCGCCTACATCATCAACCATTCCGATGCCGAGTTTGTCCTCGTTGATTCACGCGAGCAGCTCCAGAAACTGCTCAGCATCCGCGATCAGCTTGCGAAGATCCGCCACGTAATCGCGCTTGATGCTTCCGCTTCGAACGATGTAATCAGCTATCGAGACTTCATCGAGCGTGGTCGAGCGGAGCGTTCTCGATTCGCATCACTGTTACAGGAGCGCGCCGAAAGAGCAAAGCCCGATGACATTGCGATCATGGTCTATACGTCCGGCACAACGGGACCACCGAAGGGCGCCTGCCTGAGTCATCGTTACATCATCAACAGCGTGGAGTCGCTGCGGCAGACCATTCCGATTTACGACACAGACGTTTCTTTCTCATACCTGCCGTTCTGTCACGTAGCGGAGCGGATTTCCGGTCTTTATAACCGTCTCTACGCCGGCGCCTCGGCTTATTTTGTCGACGATCTGGCGCGTCTCGGCGAGTACATGCTCGAGGTTAAGCCGACGGTGTTTGCGAGCCTCCCGCGTTTCTTCGAAAAGATTCACGCGCGCATCGTTTCCGACGGCGCTACGAACGTTAAAGACTACTTCGGCGGCCGCATTCGTCTCCTCACTTCAGGCGGAGCGCCGTTGCCGCTGGAAGTGGCTGAGTTCTTTGCGGCCGCAGGTTTGCCGATCCTGCAGGCATACGGTCTCACTGAAAACGTCTGCGTCGCGTTCAATCGTTTGGACAGATTCAAGTTTGGTACGGTTGGGCCACCGATGCCCGGCTGCGAAGTTCGCATTGCGGCGGACAAAGAGATCCTCGTGCGCAGTGAGATGATGTTCAATGGTTACTACAAAGCGCCGGAGGAAACTGCAAAAGTATTCAGCGACGGCTGGCTGTTAACCGGCGACCTCGGTGAGATCGATGAAGACGGTTTTCTGAAGATCATCGGTCGCAAGAAAGAATTGATCGTCACTTCGACGGGAAAGAAAGTCGCGCCCGCGCTGCTTGAAAATATGCTCAAGGAAAGTCACCTGATCAGCCAGGCGATGGTTTATGGCGAAGGGCGAAGTTATCTCGTAGCGTTAATAACATTGAACGGGCATGCTGAGCGTGAGACCGTTCAAGCGATAGTTGACGGCGTGAATCGACGCGTTTCGTCTACTGAATCGATCAAGCGCTTTGCGATTTTGGATCGGGATTTTGAGATCGCGAGGGATGAGATCACGCCGACGGGAAAACTGAGGCGGGATGTTATCACTGAGCGTTTCCGTAAAGAGATAGAGAAACTTTATTTAGCCACGGATTAACACAGATGAAAACACGGATCACACTTCTTTTAGTCGTCACGTTTTGTCTGGCAGCACTAGCCAATGCCCAAACTCCCAAAGAAACCACCGTCTTTGGGCAGAAGATTCACTACGTCGAGGCCGGCTCCGGGCCGAACGTGATTCTGTTACACGGGCTCGGTGGCTCGTCGCAGGGGTGGCAGTTCAATATCGGCCCACTCGCGGAGAAGTTTCACGTGTACGTGCCCGATCAAATCGGCTTTGGCAAGTCAGACAAGCCGCTGGTCAACTATCGCATTCGCACTTACGTCGACTTCCTCGATCAGTTTTGTAAACAACTGAAGATCGAGCGCGCCACGCTGGTCGGCAATTCGATGGGAGGATGGGTTGCAGCGGCCTACACTGCTGCTTTCCCGGATCGTGTCGATAAGCTCGTGTTGGTAGACGCGGCAGGCTATGCACCGCCTAAAGATTTTGATACGCGCGCGTTTTTCGCCCTGAATCCGACTACTCGAGACGCGATGAAAGTTCTCGTTTCGAAAGTTTTCTACAACAAGGCATTTCAAACTGACGACGCGATCGATGCTGCGATTACGGCGCGACTGGCCGCAGGTGATGGCTTCACGATCAAGAGCATCACCGAGTCGATCATCCGCGGCGAAGACTTTCTCGACGACACTGTGAAGACGATCAAACGTCCCACGCTAATTATCTGGGGACGCGAAGACGGACTCGTGCCTTTGGCCGAGGGAGAGCGCTTTCATAAAGACATCGCCGGCTCGAAGCTCGTCGTGTTCGATCAGTGTGCGCACGTGCCTAACCTTGAAAAACCGGGCGAGTTCAATGCGGCCGTGATCAAGTTTCTCTCTGAAAACCCTCAATAATATGACGTTCAAAGTTGGCGACAGCGCCGAAATAACGAAGACCATCGAGCAAACCGACATCGACGCGTTTGCCGAAGTGACCGGCGATCACAATCCCGTTCACGTCGACGAGGAGTTTGCGAAGACGACGCGCTTTGGGCGACGCATCGCGCATGGCATGTTGACGGCGTCGCTCATTTCCTCAGTGCTGGCAAACAAACTGCCGGGTGAGGGAAGCGTCTACCTCGGGCAAACGCTGCAATTCGTTGCTCCTGTCTTTCCCGGTGATGAAGTTACGGCACGAGTCACCGTGAAGCAGATTCGCAACGACAAACCAATTCTCAAACTCGAGACGATCTGTGTGAATCAACGCGACGAAGTCGTCATTCGTGGTGAAGCAACTGTTTTAGCCGCGGATAAACGCAGATGAGTACAGAGCAGAATTCGGTTCGCAGCTATTCCTGGTATGCGCTCGGGTTGCTGACGCTGGTTTACGTCTTCAACTATCTCGACCGCACCATCATTTACATTCTGCTACCGCTGATCAAACGCGAGATGGCGTTCACGGACTTGCAGCTCGCAATGCTCGGCAGCATGTCGTTTGTCATCTTCTTCACGGTCCTCGGTATTCCGTTTGGACGTCTCGCCGATCGCGTCGTGCGGAAAAACATGATCGCCGTTGGGCTCGCGGTTTGGAGTCTCTTCTCAGGTCTCACCGGATTTGCAAACGGTTTCTGGTCGTTACTGATCTGCCGCATGATGGTCGGCGTCGGAGAGGCAACCCTTGGACCAGCAGCGTTGTCGTTGTTGAGCGACTACTTCCCCCCGCGCGTGCGAGCGACGGTGCAGGCCGTCTATTCATCCGGAATCGCAATCGGAGCCGGGCTGGCTTTCTTTCTCGGCGGTTGGCTCGGCCAATACTACGGGTGGCGCCTTGCGTTTTATGCGCTTGGTTTTCCGGGACTAGCCATTGCCGGCCTCGTTTACTTTCTGCGTGAGGAACGACGCGGCACGACTGAGACCGTGTCCACCAAATACACGGCGAGTGATTGGAAGATTCTTTTCAAGTCCATTCCGTTGCGTTATCACTACCTCGGTTACGGTTGCTTTGGTCTCGCGGCCAACAATCTATCGTTCTGGGGACCGACGTTTGTTACGCGCGTCTATAAACTCGATCTGTTGACGATTGGATTTTACGGCGGTGTGCTGACGTTGATCGCAGGCGTGCCGGGCACGATTCTCGGCGGCTATCTGGCAGACAAGTTTCGACGATTTGGACGCGGCGGACGGATGTTGTTTGGTTCACTTGCCGCGCTGCTCGCCGTGCCTTTCTGGTTATTATTCATTTTTTCGGGGAATGTTTTATTGCTGTTAATCGCTAACCTCGTTTTGCTTGCGCTATCACTCGTGTGGCTTGGCCCGGCGGCGGCGGACGTTCACGACATTGCCGGACCGGAACTGCGTGGACTCGGCATCGGCGTTTACTTTTTCGCCGTGATCATCGCGTACGGGATCGGTTCGCTCGTGATTGGTCAGGTTAACGACTGGCTCGGCGCAGCCACGACGCCTCTCAACATGCGCTTCTCGATGTTGCTCTGTCCGCTGGCGTGTCTAGTTGCAGCCTTGAGTCTCTGGCAAGGTTTTCGCGCCGCAAAACAGGTTTAATAAAGTTGCACTGACATACACATGGCGCGGCTTTGTTGCGTTAAGATTACGTTCTCAAAAGTGCTTAGCCATGAATTTCTAATTGGTGTATAATCCCGCCCTCCCTTTTCGTAGCAATCAAATCTACGGCATCTCACGCTGAAAACTGCCCAGAACTATAGCGGAGGAATGTTCTCTCACGGAGGCTCTATGTTTTTTGTTTTTTATCGCGCTCGGATTAATGACGACCCTCTTTTCGCCAATGTCTGCGGGCAGACCTGATTCGTCGCACTTCTAAAACTCACAAAGAACAGACAGCAGCAGGAGGTTTCGCATGTACAAGATAGCTCTCATAAACATGCCGTTTGCTGAGCTACAGTTCCCATCGATTGCTCTCACGCAGTTGAAAGCCGTGGTCGAGCAGAGATTCAAGGATCAAGTATCAGTCAACGTTTATTATTTAAGTCACGACTTCGCCAAGTATCTGGGCCTCGAGCTTTACGAGTTGATAACCGGATCCGCGGATTCGCAGAACGCCGGCCTTGGCGATTGGTTCTTCCGGCAGACCGCTTTTCCCGATCAGGTAAACAATGCGGGTGTGTATCTATCGCGGTACTTTCCTTTTCACACCGAAGAGATAAGTACGCTCAAGAGCCGTATTCTCGAAAAGCGTCGCGGGCTTGAACGTTTCCTCGAAAGCCTCATCGCAAAGTATGCGCTCGACCAGGCGCAGCTCGTTGGCTTCACCTCGATGTTCATGCAGAGTGCGGCGGCATTTTCGTTGGCCCGAAAACTTAAGGACGGTCCGTCGAACCCCATCGTCGTAATGGGTGGCGCGAACTGTGAATCGCCGATGGGCCAGGTGATAATCAAAGAGGTCTCGCCGATCGATTACGTGTTTTCCGGACCGGCGCTCAAGAGCTTTCCGGACTTTGTGCAACTGTGCCTCGACCAGGACCTCTCGAAAGCGGGTTCGATCAAGGGTGTCTTCACGAAACGAAATTACATCTTTCAAACCGGACCGGATGCGATTGGTGAAGAGCTCAGTATTGACGTGCCGATTGATCTCGAGTACCGGGAGTTTCTCGACACCGTAACGAAAAACTTCCCGGACGGAAAAATCGATCCGATTCTGCTGTTTGAAACTTCGCGCGGTTGCTGGTGGGGCGAGCGTGCGCATTGTACGTTTTGTGGTCTAAACGGAGCCTCTATGGCTTATCGATCGATGAGTCCGGACCGCGCGCTCAAGCAGTTTGATTCGTTGTTTGAATATGCGCCGGAAGTGTCGCGTATGGACGCGGTCGATAACATCCTGCCCAAGAGCTATCTTCACGATGTCTTGCCTCACCTGAAGACGCCTGAACACCTGTCTCTCTTCTACGAAGTCAAAGCAGACCTGAGCGAATCAGACGTGCAAATGCTGGCCAAAGCACGTGTAAAGATCATTCAGCCCGGAATCGAGTCGCTCGCCACTTCGACTTTGAAGTTGATGAAGAAAGGGACCTCGTCTTTCCGAAACCTGTCGCTGATGAAGTACTGTGCGATGTATGGCATCGTACCGATGTGGAACCTACTGGTTGGTTTTCCAGGCGAAGGCGCTGACGTCTATCGGAAGTATCTTGACGATCTTCCTTTGCTCACGCACCTGTCTCCACCAAGCGGCGCCTATCCCGTAAGGTTCGATCGGTATAGTCCCTACTTTATGAAGAGCAACGAGTATGGACTCGATCTGCATCCGCTTGATTACTACTCACTGATCTATCCGTTCTCTCGAGAGCAACTGGATAACATGGCCTACTACTTTGCCGACTTCAATCTGAGCGCGGAGTATGCTCAAACAGTGTCGCAGTGGATCGGCAAGATCAGGGAGAAGGTCGCCTTCTGGATCGATTCGTGGAAGTCCAGCGACGATCATCCGGAGCTCGTGCTGTACAAAGAGGGTAATCAGAACATGATCAAAGACTCTCGCTCGGGTGAATTGAAGGAGTATCCGATCGGAGAGGTCAGCGCGCGGGTACTCAACCTGCTGAGTGACACGAAACGAATGGGTGACGTGGCCAACGAATTCCGCGACGTCGAGGGTTTTGACGCGGCGAAAGAAATCGCGGACCTGCGTGAAAAGGGTCTCATCTTCCACGAAGACAATCGCTTCATCAGCCTCGTCATCCCCCGCAACGGCCACGGATCAACTTAGCGACAGATTCCACAGATAAACATGGATTTCTTTCCGTGTTTATCTGTGTTCCCATTCCTAAGCCTCACAACATAATCTCTCAGATTCTGCTATAACTGAAGGCGTCATGCTGTTAACGATTAGCACCACGCATCAGCCTGCCACGGATCTCGGCTATCTGCTCCATAAGAATCCAGCGCGATTGCACTCGTTCGCTCTGTCGTTTGGAGAGGCGCATATCTTCTACCCGGAAGCATCTTCGGAACGCTGCACGGCGGCGCTGCTGCTTGATGTCGATCCGGTCGGGTTGGTGCGCAATCGCAAAGGACCGGCGGGCGAAGGCGGGACACTCGAACAGTACGTGAATGATCGTCCATATGTCGCATCATCCTTTTTGAGTGTGGCAATTTCGCGTGTGTTGGGGAGCGCGCTGGGCGGAAGGAGTAAAGGCAGACCGGAGCTTGCCGCTACGCCCCTTCCTCTGCAGGCAACTATCTCAGTGCTTCCGTGTCGCGGCGGTGAACGTTTCCTGCGCTGCCTGTTTGAACCGTTGGGATACAGCGTCGTTGCCGAGCGCCATGCCCTCGACGAGCAATTTCCAGAATGGGGTGAGAGCCCGTATTACACCGTGCAACTAAACGCTCACGTTCGTTTGCAGGATTTGCTGACGCACATCTACGTGTTGATTCCGGTATTGGACAACGAGAAACATTACTGGGTCGGAGACGATGAAGTCGAGAAGCTTTTGCGACACGGCGCGGATTGGCTGGCGTCGCATCCGGAAAGGGAAGAGATCACGAAACGGTATTTGAAATACCGGCGCGATCTTGCAAAAGAAGCACTGGCTCGATTGGTGGACGAGGAAAGTCCTGATCCCGATGTAGCGCACGTAGTCCACAACAGCGAGGAAGAAGCAGTCGAACAAAAATTGAATTTGAACGAGCAGCGGCTCAACGCGGTCGTTGCGGCGCTTAAGAGCGCGAATGCCAAACGTGTGCTGGATCTTGGCTGTGGCGAGGGAAAGTTGTTACGCGTGCTGTTAAGCGATCGGAGCTTCGACGAGATTGTTGGTGTTGACGTGTCACACCGCACATTGCAAATCGCTAACGAAAGGCTACGGCTCGAGCGGTTGCCAGGTCGCCAGCGAGAACGGATCAAGTTGATCCACGGATCGCTAACGTATCGTGACCAGCGGCTGGCAGGGTTCGATGCCGCGGCAGTGGTCGAAGTAATCGAGCACCTGGACCAGCCGCGATTGGCTGCCTTCGAGCGGGTGCTGTTCGAGTTTGCAAAGCCCGCGACAGCGGTGCTCACCACTCCCAATATCGAATACAACGCGCGTTTTGAGACCCTGCCCGCCGGCACATTTCGTCATAAGGACCATCGCTTCGAATGGACGCGCGAGCAGTTTAGAGAATGGGCGGAACGAATTGGCCGGTCGCATCATTACGAAGTGCGCTACTTGCCGGTTGGACCAGAAGACAGCGTTGTTGGCGCGCCCACGCAGATGGCTGTATTTCAGAGAGAGATTTAACCACAAAGACACAAAGGCACTAATTCATTATTTTCTTTTTGCGGCTTTGTGTCCTGGTGGTTGAAAGGTATTCAGTTGAACAAGATCACTATCCCGGAATTGTCGCTCGTCGTTCTCATCGGCCCGTCAGGGTGCGGGAAGTCGACGTTTGCGCGAACTCACTTCAAACCGACTGAAGTGCTCTCGTCCGATTTTTGCCGCGCCCTCGTATCTGACGACGAGAACAACCAGGCCGCGACGAAAGATGCTTTTGAAATACTGCACTTCATCGCCGCGAAGCGTCTCGCAGCCGGTAAGCTAACCGTAGTCGACGCTACCAACGTGCAGCCCGAGGCACGGAAACCACTGGTCGCACTGGCACGCGAGTATCACGTCATTCCAGTCGCTATCGTGCTCAACTTACCCGACCGTCTTTGTCAGGATCGAAATCGCGAAAGATCCGATCGCAATTTTGGACCACATGTGATTCGCCAACAGAGTCAGCAACTGCGACGCTCTTTCCGCAATCTCAAACGTGAAGGCTTTCGTCACATCTACGAATATTCGAAACCGGAAGAACTTGAAGCTGTCGTTATTGAACGGCAGCCGCTCTGGAACAACCGCAAGCACGAACACGGGCCGTTCGACATCATCGGCGACGTGCATGGCTGTTTCGACGAGCTCGCGGCGCTGCTCACGAGGCTTGGTTATGAGTTCACCGATCCGTTCCAGGCTCGTCATCCTGAAGGGCGAAAAGCAGTTTTCCTCGGCGATCTGGTCGATCGTGGGCCAAAGGTTTCCGAAGTCCTGAAACTCGTAATGAGCATGAGGGAAACCGATCAGGCGCTTGCGGTGCCGGGAAACCACGATACGAAGTTGATGCGAAAGCTTCGCGGCAGAGACGTGCAGATCACGCATGGTCTGGCTGAATCGTTGCACCAACTGGATCAGGAAGCACCGGAATTCAAAGAGCGGGTGGCTGACTTCATCGACAGTCTCGTGAGTCATTATGTGTTGGACGATGGCCGTCTGGTTGTCGCGCACGCCGGCTTGAAAGAACAGCTGCAGGGCCGCGGATCAGGTAAAGTGCGAGACTTCGCGCTGTACGGTGAAACTACCGGCGAGACTGACGAGTTTGGATTGCCGGTCAGATACAACTGGGCTGCCGAATATCGCGGGCGAGCCACCGTTGTTTACGGGCACACTCCCGTTCCCGAGCCCGAATGGTTGAACGGCACGATCTGCATCGACACCGGTTGTGTGTTCGGAGGCAAGTTGACGGCGCTGAGATATCCGGAAAAGGAATTGGTTTCCGTGCCTGCGCTGCAAACCTATTACGAGTCTGCAAAACCGTTTCTTCGCGTGGAGGACCAGGCGCCCGCGCTCACTGCGCAGCAGCAGTACGACGACGTTCTCGATATCGATGATATTTCAGGCAAGCGCATTATCTCGACTCGTCTTCACCGGACGATCACGATCCGCGAAGAGAACAGCATTGCCGCACTCGAGGTGATGAGTCGCTTTGCTACCGATCCGAAGTGGCTCATTTACTTGCCGCCAACTATGTCGCCGTCGGAAACGAGTCGCGAGCCTGGCCTGCTTGAGCATCCCGCCGAGGCGTTTGCTCATTACCGCTATCAGGGCGTTGCGCGAGTTGTCTGCGAAGAGAAGCATATGGGTTCGCGTGCGGTGGTGATCGTGTGTCGAGATCAGGATGCAGCGCGCCGGCGTTTTGGTGTCGTGGAAGATGCGGCGGGTATCTGTTACACGCGCACTGGACGTCGATTTTTTGACGACCGTGCAATGGAGCGCGAGTTCATCGCCGCGATTCAAAAAGGGATCGAGGGCGCGGGGTTATGGGAAGAGTTTGAGACGGACTGGGTGTGTCTCGATTGCGAGTTGATGCCGTGGTCCGCGAAAGCACAGGAGCTATTGCGCCAGCAGTATGCGGCAGTCGGGGCTGCGGCACGCGCCGCGCTCGTCGATGTTGTTGCTGCGCTCGAACGAGCGGCCGCGAACGTTAGTGACGTGAGTGCGTTGCTCGATCGTCATCGAGAGCGTGCGAGCGCGGTAGAAAAATATGTTGACGCTTATCAGCGTTACTGTTGGCCCGTGCAATCGCTTGATGATCTGAAGTTGGCGCCATTTCATCTGTTGGCAACTGAAGGAAAGGTCCACACGGATCGAGATCACCTGTGGCACATGCAAACGCTAAAGAGACTTTGCGATGCCGGTGAAGGTCTGCTGCTGGCGACGTCGCATTTGGTTGTCGATGTCACCGATCCTGAGAGTCAGGAAGCGGGCGTCAATTGGTGGCAGGAGCTGACGGGCCGAGGTGGTGAAGGAATGGTGGTTAAGCCCATCGATTTCATCGCGCGCGGATCGCGTGGACTGGTCCAACCTGCAGTGAAGTGCCGGGGCAGGGAATATCTACGCATCATCTATGGACCAGAATACGCGCTGCCGGAAAATCTCGAGCGCCTGAGAGGCCGCGGGCTATCCACCAAGCGTTCACTCGCGCTCCGGGAATTCGCGCTCGGCATCGAGGCCCTGGAGCGCTTCGTGCGCAAAGAGCCCTTGCGGCGCGTTCACGAATGCGTGTTCGGCGTTCTCGCCCTCGAAAGCGAACCCGTCGATCCCCGCCTCTAGCAAAGAGCCGGCTTGTACCGTTGCTGTGACGGTGGGTGCGTACGGTTGCAGCTTCGCCGCGGGCTCGTGGGGTTGCGGCTTCGCCGCCTGATGTGAGGCCGGGCCGAGGCTGGAGAATCTAAAGGAGTCTTCGGACAAGACCACTTAGCTTCATCCAACGCGGATGGTGAGCATCGAGACGGAGCCACCATCGACGCCCTCTACCGGAAATGTGATTTCATCCTCGTCACGCCGGGCGCCAAGGACGTAGAGTAGCGGCAGATAATGATCCGGCGTGGGTATCGCGAGGTTGGCGTCGCGCCCGAGGCTCTCGTAATCGATCAGCGGCTCAAAGTCTCCCGAGACCATGAGTTCGCGCGCGTGAGTCTCAAAACGTACGGCCCAATCATACGGCTCCGGCATGTGCTTGCCCCATGCGTAGGTGTGCAGATTGTGGACCAGGTTTCCACTGCCAAGGATCAGAATCTCCTCGTCGCGCAACGGCGCCAGCCGCCTTCCGAGTTCAAAATGAAATCTCGCCGGCTGATTTTCATCGATGCTGAGTTGGACCACCGGCACGTCAGCTTCCGGATAGACATGCACCAGCACTGACCAGGTTCCGTGATCGAGCCCCCAGGAATAATCCAGATCAACTGGTAATAACTCCTGCACCCGGCGAGCCAACTCGGCGGCGCCGGGCGCGGGATACTTCACTTGATAGAGCTCTCGTGGAAAGCCGCCAAAGTCGTGAATCGTGCGCGGCGCATCCATCGCCGTCACGAGGGTTGCCGGCAAATACCAATGAGCGGAAATGCAGACGATGCCGCGAGGGCGCGGAAGACTGTTACCAATAGTGGCCCAACCTTCAGTCCATTGATTGCGCTGTAGCGCATTCATCGGGTTGCCATGCCCGAAAAAGATCGCCGGCATCGATGCAGCCATTCTAGTGCTCCCACGCAGCCGTCTTTAGTGCCCAGTTGCTGTCCGGGTATTGCTCACGAAACTGCCCCGGCAATTCACCAAGCACGTTGTGATCGTTTGTCGCTTTGTAGTGACTCACGCCTTTCCAGTAAAGCGCTTCGGGCGCGGACTTTGACTGCGGATACTTCTCGAGCACCGCAGCGTACCGTTGTTCCGCTTCCGCCCAGTGTTTGCCCATGAAAGCAACCCGAGCAAGACCGAGCTCGAGCTGCGCGCGAAACTCATCCTTCGGCAAATAACCTTCGAGACGAAATCTTTCAGTTCCGTTGGGATCGAGGATCATCACAGTGGGTGTCCACAATGCGTCGAAGCGATGGAAGTAGACCGGATGTTCTTTGATATGCGCCGAGAGCGGCACGAAGGCGTTATTGATGAATGAAGCAGTTTCGTCGTCGTCGTATGACTCAGCTTCCAGCCGAGAACATGCACCTCAGTCGGGCGCGGCGCTAAAGTCGACGAGCAAGGGCTTCTTGTTGGTTTTAGCTTCGGCGAGTGCCGCGTCAGCATCTTTCAGCCATTGAACTTTCATGATCTGTCTCCTATTCAGTAGTGTTGCCGTCGAAGTGCTCTTCGTTTGTCAGCGCATCGTTCTTGGTGTGATGAATCGTGCCGTCGCGATGCTCTGGTGGGGCGTAAAGAGTGTAGAGTTTCAACTCCTCGGTGTCTGAAGCGTTGATGACGTTGTGTCTCGTACCGGCGGGAATGACGACGGCAGAGCCATCGGAAAGTCGATGCGCGACTCCGTCGAGAATCGCGATGCCTTGTCCAGCCTCGACCCGGATGAATTGGTCCAACTCGTGTACCTCTTCACCGATCTCCTCTTTCCCACGAAGGCTCATTAAAACGAGCTGCACGTTTTTCGCGGTATACAACACTCTTCTAAAATCTTCATTCTCGAGCGTGTCGTTTTCGATATTGGTGACGTAACCTCTCATGCTTACCTCCGATTATGCCAACAGGATAACGCTGATTTGAGGTCAAAGTCTCTTGTCTTCTTGACCTTTGTTCTGGAATTGTGTCTTTTATGCAAAGGGATTTCTCATGACTCACTTAAAATGCTCACAATGTGGACTCAACAATGCGGACGACGCCACGGTTTGCGAGCGCTGTGGCGTGGCCCTCAATAGCGAACCCGTGACCACCGCGCCGGCTCAGTCTGACTTCCCAGCCCTCTTCACCTTTGGAACCGAGGCGCCGAAAGTCTCGAAAAGATGGAAGGTGATCCTCGCAGTCGTTATCACGCTTGCACTGGGCGGCGGCGGGTGGGCCCTGTACAGGAAGAGCGCTAACTCGAGTCAAGGCAGGGAGGCGAAACGGAGGCATTTAGTTGAGCGCACTGCCGATGAGCGCACACGCGACGCGGTGCTCTCCTGTATCGCGCAACCCGGCTTCGTTGGAACCAACGTCGCCGAGCAAGTGCTCGGTCCCGTGCACCTGGAGCTGTGGCAAGTGCCTGATAAGGAGGTTTACTTCTCTGCACCTGCGCCGGAGGCATTAGGGGAGTCGTTGGAATGGATAGTCGCGCCATTCATTATTGACTCAAAACGGATCGTCATGGCGAATGACGACGGTACCGGCCGGCTCCGACTCGGCAAGTATTCGCTCCTTCGCTCCGCGGAGAAAGACATTTTCTTCAAGACGCCACTCGACAATATCAAGATTGATAGTGGGACTGTCCTGAAGTTTCCATTCAAGCAAGCGACGTACACACTTGATATGCACGAGTTGGAAGACTTCCTCGACAACAAGAGCATCTTCGGCGGGCGGATGAACGCACGAATGGAGCAAACCCAAGGAGGAAAGCCGGTTATCTTCGCGAACCACGGAGCGTTAGTCGGTAAGCCACAAGAGACTTCGTTGCGACGATTTGTTGACGAACTCACTCGCGACATCCAGCCGAACAGCGAAGGTGCGCGCGAGGCCCGCGTGCAACGTGTGCTCGATTTTGTCTCGCAGGAGATCAAGTACGACTTCCGCGAAACTACTTACAGGTTCGAGTTGTTGAAGAGGCCAAACGAGGTGTTGATGTCTCGGCAGTCGGATTGCAGCAACAAGGCCATCCTTCTCGGCTCGATGCTGGAGCAACTCGGTGAAGACTACCTGTTCGTGTATACGCCCAATCACATCACGGTAGCTGTGAAGCAGGGTAACTTTCCTGTGCGCAATGATCTCTTTCTCGCGTGGCAGGGAGAGGTCTGGCTCATCGCCGAAGGTACCGTGCCTGGTTTCCGCATCGGCGTTGACCGCGTGCAGGAGCAGGCACAGCTAGTCAAGGATTTCAAACACGTACAGCGGCCCAGGGATCGAGACATTATTTTTGACATCGCCACGGGCAAGCAGTTGTCATTTCAATAGGACGTTCTGAAGGATCAAGGAGCGGACGTTGGAATGGACGCGCAGCCAGAGTCCGGGGTTCTGGTCGAATTGTGTTTGGCGCGTTTCTGCGTCAGCGGCGATTTCGGTGGTTAATAACTTTCGGTAACCTTCGCGTTTGGCGGGCGCGGTGTCGGTATCGACAATGGATTGCACGACTCTTCGCGCACCGAGAATTGCTGCTGGTCCAAGTGTGAGAATGTGTTTGGCTGCGCGGCACTCAGCCTCATCCGCTTCCGTCACGACCGTGCCGCCGGCCTTAAACTTGTTGATGTGGTGTTCGAGAATCGATTGCGAGATCGGAATCAAGCCCGCAACGTCGTTGTAAGTCGCGCCTGATCCGGGTTTTATATAAGCAAGGTGCGAAGCGCCGCCAGCTTCGGGACCAAGACCGAGAAAGAAAAGATCGATACCTCCCAGCAACTCGAGTCGTTCGACATAAGCAGCCATCTCACCTTCGAGATCTTCAGCATCGGTGCGCATACAGGTAAAGCTCTTCACTTTGCGGAAGAAATCTTCACCGAGCAGTCGCTCGAAATCCCGCACGAAACTTAAACCGTTATCCAGCCGCAGAGGGGCGAGCGCATCCTGTGTGAACACGTGCAGACGACTGAACAGCTCGTCGTGCTCATTTGTCTTCGCCATCGCGCCGAGCAACCTGTGTAACGCCTGACCACCGCGCCCACCAACCAGGATCATCACGAGCGAGCCGTCTTTTGCAGCAAGCGCGCTCTTGATCTCATTTAGCATCGCGCGTCCGACCGCTTCCTCAGACGGCATCACTTCGTACTCAATATCCTTAACTGGAAGCTGCGCGACGTGGTTCGGCTCCGCAGCATCGTGCGACAGCCAAATATTCCCGCCTACCTGTTTCCCTATCGCTGACATTTTTTTTCATTTAGCCGCAAGAAGGCACAAAAGGCAGATAAATTAAAACCATCAATGAGGAATTTACTTTTGTGCTTTTTGTGCCTTTTTGTGGCTAGTCAAACTCTTCTTCCTGTTCCTGTGCTTTCTGCGCGAGCATCAGGTGATCACGCATGGAATTACGCGCGGCCTCCGGATCGCGCTCGCGAATAGCGCGATAGATCGTGCGGTGCATCTCAGCCGATTCTTTCAGATCTCGCGCTCGCTTCACCGTCTTGCTTCGCACTTCAAACAGGATCGTCGCAACCATGTTCATCAACGCCGTGAGAATTCTATTGCCCGAAGCAGCCGCCACTGTCTGATGAAACCGCATGTCGTGCACGAGAAACTGTTCCGGCTCATCGAGCGACGCAAACATGCCCGTGATCTCTTCCGACATTTCGGCCATCTGCTCACCGGTTGCACGTTCCGCGGCCAAAGCAGCGATCGCCATCTCCAAAGATCGTCGCGCTTCAAACATCTCCGCCGGCGTGAACCGTTGCAGCGAAGCCATCAATCGCAACGCGTTGCTGTCGAGCGCCGGCGGACCTTCAGCTTCGACGACAAAAGTCCCGGCGCCGCGCCGCGGTTGCAACACACCTACTGCCGCAAGTGAACTAATCCCCGCGCGCAAAGTCGGGCGACTAACACCGAGCAGTTTTGCGAGGTCTCGTTCCGGCGGCAGCCGATCACCTGGCCGCAACTCGCCGCGATGAATCATCTCGCGAAGCTGCGAAACAACTTCCTGAAAAGTCGTGCCGCCACGTCCCGCGTCGATAGCTTTGAAGATGTTAGCGTTTGATTCGCTCATTTGTGACTCGTTGATAGCTTACTCTTTTTGCGCCACTTAGCCACAGTCTCCATCTCGGTTGCAGCCAGTATCAGCGCGCCGATTCCTTTCGGATCGTTGGTGACGACTTTTTCGCTCAGGTAATATTCGTAGCTGCCGTCGCGATAAGGATTGCCGCCGAGTCCCGCCACGCTGACCGTGCCTTCGAGATTCAGCCGGCCGTTCGCATCCGTCTTAACAAACTCTTTTAAGATGCCGCGATAACCCTTTTCGGCAACCTGAAGATACCTGGACGCGAGGTAACCATTGCGTGCGCCTTTCGCAAGAGCGTAAACAAACATGCACGCAGCCGACGCCTCGAAGTAGTTTCCTTTCTCGTTACCTTTGTCCAGAACCTGGTACCAGAGCCCTGAGCGCGGGTCCTGGTACTTCGCCACCGCCCGGGCTAAACGATTAAGAATTGCGATCAGCTCTGGGACTTGCGGATGATTGGGGAAGTGTTCGAGCGTGTCGACGAGCGCCATCGCATACCAGCCCATCGCGCGACCCCAGAAGTTTGGCGAACGACCGGTAGTTGGATCGGCCCAACGCTGTTTTCGCGATTCATCCCAACCGTGATAGAGCAGTCCGGTTTTGTCGTCGCGCGCGTGCCGCTCCATGAGTATGAACTGCTTTGCGATGTCGTCGAAGGCGGCTTTTTCGTCAAACGTGAGCGCGTACTCGGCGTAGAACGGTTCACCCATGTAAAGACCGTCGAGCCACATTTGCGACGGGTAGATCTTTTTGTGCCAGAAGCCGCCTTCCGAAGTGCGCGGGTGCGTCTTCAGTTGAGAACGCAGAAGCTCGGCGGCTTTCCGGTATTTCTCTTCTTTAGTGACTTTGTACAGGAAGAGGAGATTGCGGCCGGGGAGGATATTGTCGATGTTGTAGTCGTCGAGCGAGTAGGTGCGAATGGAGCCATCGGCGGCGACGAAGTGGTCCATGCTGCGCTGGATGTAGTCGAGGTATTGCTTGTCGCCCGTTTTTTGATAGACGCGCTCGATGCCCTTGAGCACCAGTCCGTGATCGTAAGTCCACTTTGCCGGGTAATCAGGCCAGAGCGCAGTCATCGCAGTGGCCGCCGCTCGCTCCGAGATCGGTTTGGCCTGCGCCGCGGCGCAAACGGGGAGTGAGAAGATCAAGATCACGAAGAATATTTCTCGCGCAAAGGCGCAAAGGCGCAAAGGAGAAAGCCGCAAAGAATACAGAATGCTTTGCGTCTTTCTTTGCGCCTTTGCGTCTTTGCGCGAGAAACTACGGCAGACTTTCAACGATTCTCCCATTTATTTTGACCTCATCGAGCGTCGCGTCTTTGACGTTTCGCACGATATTTCCTTCGGCGACGTTGTCGAAGGTGCAATTCGTCAGATGCAGGTCGATCACCGGCGCCGACGGCAAACCCTGCACGTCGAGTGCGTGTTTACTTTTCGAGCTGCGCAAACCGTCAACAGTGTAATCGCGCACCACCGGCGTGAACGATCCTTTCGCACCTTCTTCGTAATTGAAGTCGATCGTGATCACTGCATGGGCCACCTGTCCAACTTCCATATTCCGAAAGTGCAAATGCTCGAGCAGCCCGCCACGCATCGCGTTATTCTTGACCCGCAGAGCGTGATCGAGGTTTTGACTGTCGAGCCGGCAATTCTCCGCGAAGAGATTTCGCACACCACCGGAGATCTCGCTGCCGACAGTAATCCCGCCGTGTCCGTCCTTCATGCGACAGCCCTGCACAATGATGTTCTCAGTTGGCGCTTTGAGACGCCGTCCATCCGCGTTGCGTCCTGACTTGATCGCGATGCAGTCGTCGCCCGTATCGAAGGAACAGTCTTTAATCAACACGTCAGTACACGATTCAGGATCGCAGCCGTCATTGTTTGGACCGTGACTGTTGATACTCACATTCTGCACGATGACATTCCGGCAAAGCACCGGATGAATTTCCCACATCGGCGAGTTTTGAATCGTGACACCGTCGATCAGCACGTTCTGACAACGATACGGTTGGATGAACTGCGGTCGTAAATAATGGCCTTCGCCAAAGACACGTTCCCGAACCGGCACGCCTTTCTCCGCCATCGTGAATAGCGCGTTTCGATCCCCGCGCTGTTGGCTCATGCCTTCTTTCCAGCCGTACGCCGGACGTCCATTCCATGGCCACCAGTGGTCGTTGTCACTCTGCCCATCAAGCGTACCCTTGCCGGTGATCGCGATGTTTCGCTGTTCAAAGGCATAGATGAACGGGGAGTAGTTAAACAGCTCGACGCCTTCCCAACGCGAGAAGACAACAGGCAGGTAGTCTTTCGGGTTCTGGCTGAACTTGATGGTAGCGCCTTCAGAGACTTCGAGATTGACGTTGCTCTTCAGGTGAATGGCGCCCGTGAGATATGTCCCGGGTGGAACAACGACTTTGCCGCCGCCTCCTTTCGAGCATTGATCGATCGCGCGACGAAAAGCTGCGGTGCAATCCGTTTGGCCGTCAGCTTTCGCGCCAAAGCGATTGAGATTGAACGTGCGATTTGGAAAACGGGCTGGCTTGATGCGTTCGAGAATCGAAGGCATCACCGTTTCCCAGGGATTCTCCGCGGCAAAGATCAGACGCGGCGCGAGCGTGATTGCTGCGCCACCGAGTACGAGATCCCTGATGAATTCGCGACGTGTCGTCATCTGGAAAGAAGTCTCACGCAAAGGCGCAAAGATGCAAAGTTAATTCGAAGGCGCATGATTTCTCTTTGCCGACTTTGCGCCTTTGCGTGAAACATCTTTTCGTTGCTTCCAGGCTGGATAGTCTTTCCCCAACAGTTTCGCCGGTTCTTCAACATACCAGTTGTAACCCGTTCGCCGCTCGTGTTCGATTTCGGCGACACTGTATTTCACCACGCCATCTCGCCCAACAAAGATCGGCCGGTTGCTCCCGATCTCGTAAAAGCGCGCCCAGATCGAGCCACCATCAGGATCTTTGACCACTATGCGATCGTCGTTCTGCTCGATCCACTTGATGCCTTTCAATTGCGTCTCGTCAAACCAGGTGATTGCAGACTCAATTGCCTGGACGACCTCGGGCGAGGGTTCCTTAATCGACATCAGGAAGCGAACAATACCGACGCTCTCACCACCACTCAACGAAATCGCTTCAAACTTTCGCGCGCCCGCAGGCGCCAGCGTCACTTCATCGTGTTGCGCGCACCAGACAGTGCGGCGCCCATTCACCACCACCTGCGACTCCAGAATGCACTCGATCCCTTTTTGCACCGCGCGTGCGGCTGCAGCACGGCGAGCTTCGTCAACAAACGCGTAAACTGGTTTCGCTGCCGCAATATCGCGCAGCAGCTTCATCACGCCGATCATCGCATCGTCGTTGAAAGTGATGTGCTTATAGTAGCCACTCAAGTTTGGATAGAACTGCGGCCAGCCACCGTTTGGATACTGCGCCTTCAACAAATAATCTATACCTCTAAAAAACGACTCGCGATGTCGCTCCTGCTTCTGCGCCGTGTAGACGCGCGCGAGAAATGACAATTGCGTGTATGTTGCCCCGTTATCGATAGTTGAATCATTTTTTGTTTTCTCGCGAAGTAGAGCAGCGCGATCACTGTCGTCGAGCGGCTTAGCCATGTCGATATTCTTGGGCCAACCGCCAGACTCGCGTTGATAAAGAAGGACGTTGTTAGCGATGCGCAGTGCCTCAACGCTTGCGTACCACTCATCGGGTTTGTTCTGAGCGTCGTTCCACGCGATGGTTCCGACAGCCTGATTCGCCTTACCTACGAGCGCGCGAACGGCGCCGCTAAAGAATCGCCGGCGTGAAAATTCCAAAGCTTCCGCAGTTGTCAGTTGTCTCGACCACGCCACACGCGCCTTCGGATTAGCACCCGGCCCTTTCGACTTGTATTCGGCAAACCACGCTGTCTTCTCTCG
>DATENQ010000107.1:0-10861 GCA_035275005.1 Pyrinomonadaceae bacterium
CGAACTTCTTCCTGCGGCTCAGCAGCAAGCGAAACTCTAATCGTGTCGCCAATACCTTCGTAGAGCAGGATTCCAAGCCCGATAGAAGACTTTACAGTCCCACTGAACGACGTCCCCGCTTCAGTGACGCCAAGGTGAAACGGATAATCAACCTTCTGAGCCAGCAGTCGATATGCTTCCACCGTGCGATGCACGTCTGAAGCTTTCAGCGAAACGATGATGTCAGTGAAATCGAGATCCTCGAGGATCTGAATATGGCGCATGGCCGACTCAACCATCGCTTCGGGAGTCGCAGTGCCATACTTCTTCAGCAAATCCTTTTCGAGCGATCCGCCATTCACACCGATCCTGATCGGAACTTTCTGCGCTTGCGCGGCGCGAACCACTTCGCGAACACGCTCGTGAGCACCGATGTTGCCGGGATTCAGACGCAGCTTATCGATGCCTGCTTCAAGGGCCATCAAAGCCAGTTTGTAGTGGAAATGAATGTCGGCGACGATCGGCACGTCAGGCACGCGCTTGCGAATCTCTTTCAACGCGATCGCTGCATCGTTGTCAGGGACCGCCAGCCGGACGATCTCACAACCGGCGCGCATCATCTCTTCGATTTGGGCCACAGTGGCGCCTACATCCGAAGTGTCAGTCTTTGTCATCGACTGAATCGCTACGGGAGCGCCACCACCGATCTGAATATGCTTAACTTGAACTGGACGGGTTTTGCGCATGAACTAAATCTAAAAGCAAAGTTTCACGCAAAGGCGCAAAGGTGGAAAGGAAAAAACTACAAAACAGACCTTTGCATCTTTGCGCCTTTGCGTGAACATTATTTTGCAGGTGCTGTAGCCGCCGGAGGTTTCTCCGGTTCGCGATTACCTCCGATCGACTTCAGCACGTCATTGGTGATCACGAAAACCATCAACAGCAGGACCATCACAAAGCCGACTTGCTGGATACGATCGCGCACCGCGGATGAGATCGACAAACCGATGAGCGCCAGCAGTCCTTCAAGGATCAGCAGGAAGATCGCGCCACCGTCGAGCACCGGAATCGGCAGCAGGTTGAAGATGCCGAGGTTCAAGCTTAAAAAGCCGAGCATGCCGAAAACACCATCCCAACCCAGCTTCTCAATCGATTTCTGAGTGGCCTGGTAGATCCCTATCGGCCCCGACAAGGTGTTTCGCACCGAACGCTGCCCAGTGAAAACCTGCCCCAGGGCTTTGCCGGTCAGGCGAAGGATCTGAAGGTTCTGGTTGTAAGCGTATCTGGCTGCCGACAGAACATTCGCGGAATGAAGTGGATATTGCTCACCAACGACGACTCCCAACTTACCCTCGTCGCGACGTTCGTCAGTGGTGAGATCCACGTTCTTGCCATTGCGCTGAACGGTAATCTGAATTCGCTGCGCGTTGTGACTTCTGATGTACTGCGTTACCTGCTCAGCACTCTTTACGCTTTCACCACCAATTGTGATAAAGCGATCGCCTTCCTGCAGCCCGGAATCTTGTGCGGGCGACCCGGCCTGAACGTCACGCACTACGACCGGCAAGCCACCGTAATCCGGAATGAAGTCAACAGAACCCGCTGACTCGCCATTTTCGGTTATCGTGCTGGGCGTTAGCGTCAGCACCTGTTCGGAACCGTTTCGATTAACAACTACCGGCATCGGGCGCCCCGGCGAGAGCAAAGCTTCGCCCGTAATGATGTCCCAGCTCGGATCTGCCGTACCGTTGATAGAAACTATTCGATCGCCAGGTTTAAGACCGGCTTGATCTGCGGCGCCACCCTCCTGGACGTAGTAAACAACTGGTGATGGGGTCGCTGGAACTCCGTACATAAATGCGGCGGCAAACGGGATTGCCATCGCGGTGATAATGTTCATCACCGGGCCGGCCAAAGCAACCAGCACGCGCTGCCATCGCGGGCGCAGGTTGTACATCTCATTAGGAGGAATATCCTGGGCGCTGGCGCCTTCGAGTGGAGCGTTTGACTCATCGCCGCCTAGCTTTACGTAACCTCCCAGCGGTATTGCAGAGAGGCGGTAATCGGTGTGTCCCCACCTTTTGCCAAAGATACGGGGCCCAAAACCGACGGAAAATGTCTCAACGCGAATCTTAAAAAGCTTGGCAACAATAAAATGGCCGAATTCGTGAAGAACAACCGCGGAACCGAGTATGAATATGAATGCGAGCGCGTAGATTAAAGTTGCAGTCATTCAGGGCCTTCTTTTAACAGTAGTACGTCAAACAATCACGTTTAGACTCGACCATTTCGAGTCAGGTTGCAAACGAGTTTACCAAAAGAGCTTAGCCACAAAGAAGCACCAAATAAGATTAGGCCACAAAAAGGCACAAAAGGCACAGAATGTTTATAAAGATTCGTGCCTGATATCTACTGATTTACGTGTTTCATATCTACTAACTCATTTTGTGCTTTTTGTGCTTTTTTGTGGCTGAAAATCTCTTCTATTGCGGCGGCTGCTTCGTTGCGGGCCTGATGATCGGCGGCGAGGATGGTCTGAATGTCTCTGGCGGGCTGGTTTGAATGCCGGCTCATGACTGTCTCGATAACCTGTGGAATCTCGGTCAGGCAGATGCGTTCGTTAAGAAACGCGGCGACGGCTTCCTCGTTCGCGGCATTCATCGCCGCCGGGAGAGTCCCACCTTCTCGCAAAGCCTTGTAGGCCAACCGGATACAAGGAAATCGATCGTGATCCGGGGCTTCGAAGTGGAGACCTGAAACCGCTGTCAGATCCAACGGCGGCAACTGACACGAGTGTCGTTCCGGGTAAGTCAGCGCGTACTGAATGGCGTGACGCATGTCCGTGACCCCCATCTGGGCGATCACCGAACCGTCAACCATTTCGATCATCGAATGAACCACCGACTCGGGATGGACAACGATGTCGATCTCGTCCGGTCCGAATCCGAACAGCCAGTGCGCTTCGATAACTTCGAGGCCCTTGTTCATCAAGGTCGCGGAGTCGATCGTAATCTTCGCGCCCATGTTCCAGGTGGGGTGCTGCATGGCTTCGGATACGGTCGCGTGACTCATTTCAGCTTTGTTTCTCGTGCGAAACGGTCCGCCGGAAGCTGTCAGGATGATCCGGCGTACTTCTTCACGGCGTTCGCCGCGCAGACACTGGTGCAGAGCGTTGTGCTCGGAGTCGACCGGCAACAACTCAGCTCCCGACATACGCGCCGCCGCGGTCATCAACTCGCCTGCCATGACCAGCGTTTCCTTGTTAGCAAGAGCGACTCGCTTGCCCATCTCGAGCGCTTTGAGCGTCGGCACAAAACCGACGGCGCCGACAGTCGCTGAGATCACGCAATCAGCCTGCGGGTGAGTGGCGACCTCGATCAGTCCCTGTTCGCCTATGACGATGCGCGGCAGATCGATATCGCGGGCAAACAACATTGCGCGCAGATCGTGCGCCGCTGCTTCCGTGTCGACTGAAACTACTTCAGGCAGGTGTGCGGCAATCTGATCGGCCAAACGCTCGACATTCGTGCCTGCGGCAAGCGCGACGACACGCATGCGCGTTGCATTCAACGACTCGATAACGCGCAGACTATTGCAGCCGATCGACCCGGTTGAACCAAGGATCGCGATTCCCGGACTTTGAGTTGAAACTTCCGTCATGCAACTAACTGGGGGATGAGTACTTGCGTATCGTAGGGGTCAAGAAGATCGATCGTTTGTCCTGACTCGTTGTCGTAAGAGGCGGAACTCACGCGCCAGGCAGTTCCCTTAACTAATACCAGATCGACAGTGGCATTAACAGTCTTTCGTTCGCCTATAACTTTCAAATGCAACGTCGCCTGGCCGCTGTCGTTATGGAAATTGATGCTGCCGGTGATGATGCTGCCGAAATCGCGGACTTCGCCGATGTCCGTCTTCAGCTTCTCGTTTTGGCGAAGAAAATCCTTCGAGCGCGCGGCCGCTTCACTATTACCCACCGAATACAGCGCCACGCCGACGATTACACCAACAAAACAGACGACCAGAAAACCGAGCACGACAACCACTCCACCAATAATCAACACGATTTTCTTTGTGGTCATCGGGCTTTCTTCTAGCAATCAGCTATTGAAGTAGAAGCGTGCAAAATAGTAGATGAGTGGCGCATTGAAGAGCAAGCTATCGAGCCGATCGAGCAGGCCGCCGTGTCCCGGTAGCAGGTTGGCTGCGTCTTTTGCCCCGGCGCCACGCTTGAGCGCGCTTTCCGCGAGGTCGCCGAGAATTCCGACCACAGTCATAACGGCTGCGAGCGGCAGCATGTACTTCAGTGGAAGTTCGCGAAAGAACCAGAAGTGGGCGAGCGTAGCCATCGCCAGTGCGGCTGCAAGGCCGCCAACAGCGCCTTCCCAGGTTTTGCCCGGGCTGATGGATGGTGCGAGTTTGTGTTTGCCGAGTGCGCGGCCGATGTAATACGCGCCAGCGTCTGCTCCCATCAGCACCAGAAAGAAGAACGACAACAAGTGCGCGGATAGCGTTGGATTGAAACCAGTGCGCAGTGAAACGAGATGACTTCCCAACAGCGGAATGTAGAGTACGCCGAGAATCGTTGCGCCCGATGAAGCGATCATCTTGTCGAACGGCGCGCCTCGGAAAGTCGCAACGACGAGAGTGATAATAGTGAGCGCGATGATTACGAATTGGACCAATAAGATGCTGGCGGGATCGTTTAGCAGCGATATTGTCACGAGCGCGGCGCCGGCAACATAGCCGATCGTCGGATCTGGTTTTAGCTGTAGCTTTTTCGCCAGCAGGTAAAACTCCCAGAGGGCCAGGACCATCGCGGCCACCGCGAGCGCAACAAACAGCCACCATAAAGAAGCGATGAGAATTGATGCGATCAGGAAGGGTAGAACGATGACGGCCGTTAGAAGTCTTTTCATTCAGGACCTATGACGATCTGACGAGCTTTAATCCTCCAAAGCGCCTGTCGCGGCGCTGGTAGTCGACCACGGCTTCGAGCAAGTGAACACGACGAAAATCGGGCCACAGCGTTTCAGTGACGTAAATCTCGCTGTATGCGCTTTGCCAGAGCAGAAAGTTTGAGATCCGCAGCTCGCCGCTTGTACGCACCAGCAGATCGAGCTCAGGCAAGTTACGCGTGTAAAGCTCGTTCGCGATGCGCTCTTCGGTGATCTCGTCGGGACGGCTGCCTTCGTCGAGCAATCTTCTGACTGCGGCACGCGCCGCGTCGACGATCTCAGTACGGCCCCCGTAGTTCAGCGCGACCGACAGGACCATGCCTTTGTTTCGAGCGGTCTGCTCGGTGGCGCGCGTGATTTCTTTGCGGACGTTGTCCGCGAGGGCTCCGATTCGGCCGATAGTTTGAAACTTGATGTTCTGGCGATCGATCTCGTCGAGCTCGATCCTGATGTACCGGCGCAACATGCGCATTAGCGCGTCGACCTCGTAGCGTGGGCGCTTCCAGTTTTCAGTCGAGAATGCGTACAAGGTGAGTGCGGTCAGACCGAGTCGTGCGCCGGTGTCGACGGCGGCGCGAACAGCTTCGACGCCGGCTCGGTGGCCTGCGATGCGTGGCTGGCTCCGTTGCGCGGCCCAACGGCCGTTGCCATCCATGATGATCGCGACGTGCCGCGGCAATCGATCCCAGGCAACGGCGCCGAGCAGCGCCTCTTCTCGCGTTCCTTTTTGAATTACCCCGTTGAAGTCAGAAAGCATGAGCGTGTCAACTTGATATTAACGGATGAGATTTCTCACGCAAAGGCGCAAACAAGACGCGAAGAGTTCGATCCTCTTTGCGACTTCCTTTGCACCTTTGCGCCTTTGCGTGAGACTTATTCATAGCGAACTGAGAGCAACGTCAGCCCGCAGGCTGGTGCCGTTACGGCGGCCAATGGGCGCGATCCGGTTGCAAGCGCCTCGTTTATTACCTCGCGATCTAATTCCCCGCGGCCCAGCGCGAGCAACGTCCCTGCCATTGCTCTAACCATATAACGCAAAAATCCCTCAGCGCTTACACGAATTTCGATTAAAGAGCCGTGCGAGCGTTCGTCTGCGCGCGGGTATATCTCGACCTGCGTTACCATTCGAACGCGATCCTCAACGTCCGATTGCGCCGCCGAGAATGCCGTCCAATCGTGTTTGCCGAGAAACAATTCCGCGCCTTGCTTCATGCGCTCGAGATCCAATGGGCGCGCCTCTTGATGAGCGTAGCGCACCCAGAACGGCGAGATCACCGGACCATTCACGATGCGATAAACGTACGTCTTTCCAAGCGCTGAATAACGCGCGTGAAAATCTTCGCCAACAGTTTCAACACTCAGCACGCGCACGTCTCGGCCAATATTTCCGTTGATCGCCGAGCGCAGCTTTGCAGTCGTTATTTCGCGCTGAAGCTCGACGCTTGCGACTTGCCCTTCAGCATGCACGCCCGCGTCGGTGCGTCCCGAACCATGCACGTTGACGCTGCGGCCATCAATCAACGAAAGAGCGTGGGTCAACTCACCCTGGACCGTCCTGAGATCGTCTTGAATCTGCCACCCGTGAAACTCTGTCCCATCGTACTGAAGCAGCAGCTTGTAATTCACGGCGCTGCCTTCCGGCTGCCGGGCTTTACAGCAGGTTCACCGAGTTTGCACGCGTCACACTCCGATGCTTCAACTGATAACACTTTGAGCGATGCGAGAGACATGCGCGGCACGCCCACGTCCGCGCTGCCCCCGGAGCGATCGATTATCGACGCCGCGCCAACAACATCAGCACCAGCTCGTTTCAACGCTTCGATCGTTTCGCGTGTCGAGCCACCGGTAGTGATCACGTCCTCAACCACCAGAGTCTTTTCACCTCGCGAAACAGTGAAACCGCGCCGCAAGGTCATCTCACCTGCATCACGCTCAGTCCAGATAAACCTCGCACCCAACGCGCGCGCTACCTCGTGTCCGATCACGATCCCGCCAATCGCGGGCGAAGCGACCAGCTGAATTCCCTGCCCTTGATAATGCTCCGCGATCGCACGTCCAAAGCTTTCGGCCTTGTCCGGAAACTGAAGCACGAGGGCACACTGCAAATACACAGTGCTGTGCAACCCACTCGACAGTTGAAAATGACCTTCCAGCAACGCGCCGGTCGTCCTGAATTGATCGATCACTTGTTCAGCGTTCATGCTACAATTCGGCGCGGATGTCGCCTTATCCCAATTTAGTTTCTGATTCTAACCTCGTTCAAGACACAATTGAGCTTTTAACCTGCTCCGGTGGACGCGCCGCCGCGTCGGAGATCGTCGACGCCGTCTTCAAAATCTCTCATGCCGACGAAGAGCTCGCCGGAAAACTCGTCTTCGATCTCATCGGAAACGATCGGCGCTTCAAGCTTATCGAGAACAACACCGTCGAATTGCTACAGGATGACAGTCACTCGCGACTACTCAAGGATCTCGACTTCGTAGTCGTTGACGTCGAAGCAACAGGCGCCAAGACGCCGCCTAATCGTCTGATCGAGCTCGGCGCTTATCGCATTCGCGGCGGACGCATCGTCGATAAGTTCTTGTCGCTCGTCAATCCGGAGATTCCGATCCCGCGCTTCGTTGCGTCGCTCACCGGTATCTCGAACGACATGGTCAAGAACGCGCCGGTGTTTGCAGAAGTGGCGCCGCAATGGCTCGGTTTCGTGAGCGACTCGGTACTGGTAGCACACAACGCACCGTTTGACACGAGCTTTCTGAACCACGAAATCTCACGCGTCTACGCCAACCATCGCATGGTGAATCCGCACCTTTGCACGGTCAGGCTTTCGCGACGCGCGTTTCCGGATCTTTCAAATCACCGGCTCGAGACGATCGCCCAGCACTTTGCGATTCCGATCGCCAGCCGTCACCGCGCCGGCAGCGACGCGCTCGCAACCGCCGAAATCTTTCTCGTGTTGCTCGCCGAGCTCGAAGAAACTCACGGTATCAAAGACCTGGCTGCCGCCAGAAACTTTCAATTCCCTGACGTAGAACAAATCTAGAAAAAAGTTTCACGCAAAGCCGCAAAGTAAACAGACTTCTTCTTTGCGTCTTTGCGTCTTCCCTTTGCGCCTTTGCGAGAAAATCCTTCCACTAACTTCCAGGCTCCAGCGTCTGTTCCACCGCTTCCGTCCCTCTTTTTACCCAACGCTTAATCAATACAAACACCAGAATCGCAGCCACGAGCCCCAACCCAATCCACGGATAATATTTCAACAGGATCTCTTTAGCTTCCGCGCCATAACGCATCGCAAAGTAACCGATCAGCAAAAACCGGAAAGCACGCCCCACCACGATCGCCAGCATGAACCGCAGTAAACTAAACCGAAACACGCCCGCAGTCACTACAAACAACTTGAACGGAAACGGCGGCGGCAACAGAGTCGCCACTAACACAGACACGGCGTCGTAACGCTCGATCCAGTGCTTAACCCGTCTTTGTTTCGCTTCGGAAAACTTCTGCAACGCGCGCGTGCCCGCGCGTCTCGAGATGAGGTAAAGAATCAAGCAACCAAGCGCCGAGCCACTCGTCGCCATGAACGCATAAAACACCATCCAGCTCGGATTCGTCGTCGACAATAGGATCATCAACGCGTCGACACTGCTCGGCAGCGGCACAAACGTGGAGTCGAGCACCGCAACCGCGAACAGACCAAAAGCGCCAAACGTGATCAGGTATTCAGAAAGACGTGTCAGCCATTTGGTGACAGGATGAAGCAGAGATTTCAATCAGTAGTCCTTTCAACGGCGGGAGTTTCCTCGTTGATTATCTCGCTGACACTCTTTCGCCGTCTCAATAAATAAATGATTACGCCGATAACTACGAGTGCGCCGGCGATGCTAAGGATCAGCAGTCCGTTATCTTTCATAAACAGCAGCACTCTCCGCCCGTAAAATACCGCCAGGATGCCTTCGACGTAATACCGGACAGACCGCGCGATCATCACCGTTAGCAAAAACTTCCAGCGCGGATATTCAAGTGCTCCGGCAGTCGCAACGAAGATCTTGAACGGCAACGGCGGTGGAAGTATGGCAGGGATACCGATGGCGAGAAAACCGAATCGCTCGTAAGCGTGCTCGACGCGTTTGATGCTTGCCAGGGGAAAACGCCTGCGCAAGACGGCCTGACCACCGCGCCGCACGATGCTGTAAAGAATGTTGCAGCCAATAACACTGCCTATCGCCGCAAAGAGCGGGAAATAAAACGCGGCGCTTGGATATTTGTAACAACGTCCGACGACGAGGTAGTCGTTAATTTCCGGCAGCGACAGCAACGAGGAATCGAGAGCGCCAATGACGATCATCGCGGGCGCCGCGAGGTACACGGGCATACTGATGACGTTCTCTTCCAACCACTTTGCAATCGTTAATAACCAGTCAGGAAGCATGCCGCGCTAATAAAACACAGAAGCGGCCAGAAATCATAATCAGCCGCAAAAAGGCACAAAAAGCACAAATAGATAAACCCGAAGCGAAGCTCCTAAAGGGGGGCTTTCTTTTTGTGCCTTTTGTGCCTTTTTGTGGCTTTATTTGACTGTCGTGAAAACAGAAGGCGTGTCGTAAGTGACTCCGACCGTGAACCCGGAGTTTGGACTGAAGCTGGTGAGACCTTTGATACCCGCGAAGTCGAATCGCAATCCCGAAGCCCTGATCTGCATTCCGAGCCGCGCCTCAGCCTGCGACTCAGTACCAAGCGGACCGTTTCCGGGACGCGTGTTCTGGCGTCCATTCACCTCGCCCGCGACGCTGAATTGTTTGTTAATGCGAAAGATACCGGCGAGCCCGTAAGTTACGACGTCGTTTTGTGAAAACAACTGGGTGGGCGCGGTGAGAATCGCGAGGCCGAGATTGCCGAAAGTATTGAAGCGCCCGTCCTGGCCGAATTTCTTGCCAACCAAAACTGAGCCGAACGCGTTCGTTTGATTGAGCCCGATGCCGGTACCCTGGCTCGAGTTGGGCAGTTGCACGCCAAAACGAAATCCCAGCGACGGGCCGCGACGTGTTTCGTTACGCAGTTTGAACTTGGCTGCTAGCGTGAAATCACCCGTGTCGTTGGTCGAGTTTGCGCCGGGTAACAGATTGAGCGGGATTGCTGAAGGGCCGCGAGAGTTGATACTGACGTAGTTTTGCGCTACGCCTTCGATCTGGAATTCGACGTTCGGTCCCATGCCGAAGTTGACGCCGATAACGCCTACGCGTGTCAGATCCCCTCTGATTCCCGACACCGGAAACTTCGCGCCCTGCATGAAATCGATGCCCGCTTCGATTCGGATTGAGCCGGGCGGGATGATGTCGACGTCTTCAGTGATTAGCGGCCGCTGCTGTCCGTAACCTACGACAGCGAAGCTCAGCAGCAAGATAAGGATGAAGGCGATGCGGCTCATTGGCGTTCCGGATTTTAACCACTAAGGCACTAAGACACAAATTTTTATTTTGTGACTTCGTATCTTTGTGGTTAAAGTCTCTTCTGCTTCTATCTTCCGCGGAAAGGGAAATCCATTTATGAGACGCGTTGCCGTCCTCTTACTGGTGTTCGTTTGTGTATCCAGCCCCGTAACAATGGGCCAGGACAGTGATACGCCGCCGCAGTCGATTCAAATCAAAGGCATCAAGGGCCGCGTCACTATCCGCCGCGACGAGCGTGGCATCCCTTACGTTGAAGCACAGAACGACGAAGATCTTTACTTCGGCCACGGTTACGCCGCCGCCCAGGATCGTCTGTGGCAAATGGATCTGTTTCGGCGCACCGCTCGCGGCGAGTTGGCTGAAGTCCTTGGCGCCGGGCCAAACAACGTCGCAGTTGAGCAGGACAAGCTGCATCGCACGTATGGCTTTGCGCAAGTCGCCGAGGCAGAGTTTGCCAACGCCTCGCCACGAGCGCGC
>DATENQ010000108.1:0-3456 GCA_035275005.1 Pyrinomonadaceae bacterium
GCTCGACGGCACGACGCCGATCCGCGAGCTGAACGAGCTCGAATTTGTGCAAGGAGAGATTTACGCAAACATCTGGCACGACGACAGGATCGCGACGATCGATCCGCAAAGTGGCCGCGTGAATTCGTGGATCGACCTGACTGGGCTGATTTCGAAAGAGGACTTACGGGACAATCCGGAAGCAGTGTTGAACGGCATTGCGTACGATCAGGCGAACAACAAACTATTCGTAACCGGCAAGCTTTGGCCGAGACTGTTTGAGATTAGAGTAAAACGTTAAGCCACGGATAACACGGATAACACAGATAAATCATTTAGTTTTATCCGTGTTATCCGTGTCATCCGTGGCTAAAAAGACAATGAATTTTCTCACGTACTTCCGAGCATTCTCTTACGCCATGATTGCGGTGGCGATGCTGGCGCTCGTGTTGGCTGGAGGGCTGAGCGTTCCACTGGCGCTCATGTTTCTGGTCGTCATGATCGTTAGCTGGACGCTCGAGAAAACGAAGTGGCAACTTCCCGAGCGCTACGGCCTCGGGATCGTGCTGCTGTCAATTCCGCTTTTTTATGTCGACTGGCAAATTCAGCGGGAGATGGGAGAACCGGCGGAGCGCCTGGGCGTCACGGCCCTTGCGCACCTGATCGTCTTTCTCTCAGCAGTGAAGCTCCTGCAAGTGAAGAAAGATCGCGACTGGGTTTTTCTTTACCTGATTTCGTTCTTTGAAGTTTTACTGGCAGCGGGCTTGAGTTTCAGTCCAGTGTTCCTGGGCACACTCACGCTTTACTTATTGTGTGGTCTATCGGCAGTCACTGCATTCGAGATCCAAAAAGCGCGGCGCTCCGTGGTTTACACCGAGACGCGTTTGCTCGTACCTCCTGATTCGCGCGTCTTCAAAAAATCCGGACGTCGCTCATGGCGGACTACCGAAGCGGCACGACTTCCGTTCGTCGCAGTGTCGTTATTGGTTTTGATCTTCGTGCTGGCACTGCCGCTCTTTCTGATCGCGCCCCGATCCGGCGCCGCAACGCTGACGCGTAGTGGTAGCGGCCTGTCAAACTTCATCGGCTTCTCCGAAAACGTGACGCTCGGTCAGATCGGAACGCTCAAGCGCGACGACGGCATCGTGATGCGCGTGCGTGTTGAAGATCCTCAACCGCAACGCGAACTGCGCTGGCGTGGTGTTGCCCTCGACGAGTTCACGGGCGTGGGTTGGAGGAAGTCGAACCCGGCGCGGCAGTTGAAGCAGATCGAGGAGCGTGGCGGCTTGTTTCAGTTTGGCACAACTGAAGCGATACATCGTCTCACCACGCAAACATTCTTTCTCGAGCCGCTGGAATCACCCGTGCTCTTCGCTGCGCCGCGCGTCGTAGCTGTGCAGGGAGACCTGCCGTTCGTTCGTACTGACACCGAAGGATCAGTTCAGTCACGCCGTCATGACTTCGAGCGCATCATGTACAAGGCGCTCTCTGACACGACCGAGCCGCGCATGGATCTATTGCGCAACGACGTGCGGCCGCTGCCCGTGTCTTACTATCGTTACCTGCAACTGCCCGACGATCTCGACCGCCGCATCAGCCAGCTCGCCATCTCCATCATCCTGCATGCAAACGCGAGCAATCGCTACGACGCTGCGAAAGCGATTGAAACGTATCTACAGCGTGAATACGCGTACTCGCTGGAAATGAAAGCCAGTGGTCCGGATCCGGTCGCCGATTTTCTTTTCAATATAAAGGCCGGTCATTGCGAGTATTTCTCGACTGCGATGACGGTGATGTTGAGGACGCGCGGCGTTGCGGCGCGTGTGGTGAACGGTTTTTTGCCGGGGGAGTACAATGAAGCAGCCGGCGCTTACACCGTCAGACAAAGCGACGCTCATTCGTGGGTTGAAGTTTACTTTCCGGAAACACAATCGTGGGTGACGTTTGATCCGACGCCTTCAGCCGGACGCACCGAGCCGGTGCGCACTGGGCTCGCGGCGCAGTTGCAAAAATATGCGGAAGCCCTGGAGCTGGTTTGGTTCCAATACGTCGTCGGTTACGACAAGCAGGAGCAACGCACACTGGCGACGTCTTTGCACAATCAGGTGTTTGACTACGGTCGCAGTGTTACAAACCTGCTTGCGACGATTCGCAGTTATCTCACCAGCGACGTGCTCAAGGTCGTAGTCATCGTGATGGGACTGGGACTGGTAGCGGCCATAGTTTTCTGCGGCAGGAAGATCTGGCTTTTGATGCGCGGCAGGCTGAGAAAATCGCCGGAGGATGGACGAACGTATTCGAGCGTCCAGTTTTACGAGCGGCTGATTTCGTTGATGGAACGACGCGGCCGCGCTCGCGACAAGCATCTGACGCCGCTCGAATTTGCGGACTCATTGAAGTCGAGCGATGTGCTTTTAGTCACGCGCGCTTACAACCGGGTGAGATTTGGCGGTCAGCGACTGTCTGCCACCGAAAAGAAAGAAGTAGAAAGGGCATTGTTTGCGTTAGAAGCAGTTCAGCCGCAGATTGACGCAGATGAACACGGATGAAGAAAGTCGGATTTATCAGTCTCGGGTGTCCCAAGAATCTCGTCGACAGCGAGGTCATGATGGGCCATCTAAAACAAAACGGTTATCAGATCACAGCAGACGCCGCGGATGCGGAGACGGTTGTTATCAACACGTGTGGGTTTATCGACTCCGCCAAAAAGGAATCGATTGACACGATTCTCGAGGCCGCGCAACTCAAGACCAACGGACAGGCCAAGCGGCTCATCGTTGCGGGTTGTCTGGTTGAGCGTTATCGAGATGAGTTGAAGGCGGAGATTCCGGAAGTCGACGCGTTCATCGGCACCAATCAGATCAACGACATACTCGCCGTTTGCGATCCCAAAACCAACACGCGCTCGCTTCCGGTCGTGCCAATCGGCAATCAGAGCGCAACGTATCTTTACGACGAATCGACGCCGCGTGTGTTGGCTACGCCGTCTCATTATGCTTTTGTAAAGATCGCGGAAGGTTGTGATCGCCCGTGTGCGTTCTGCTTCATTCCGCAGATGCGCGGTCATTTCCGCAGCCGTCGCTTCGGATCGATCGTCGCCGAGGTACACCAGCTTGCTGAAGAAGGCGTAAAGGAGATCATTCTCGTGGCGCAGGATTCGTCGCGCTACGGCGAAGATCTCGGGAAGCAGGATGCCCTCGCGCGGTTGTTGCGCGAACTCGCGCACGTCGACGGAATCGAATGGGTGCGCGTCATGTACACGTACCCGACGCATATCAGCGACGCTTTTCTCGACGTGCTGGCTGAAGAGCCTAAAGCGGTGAAGTATCTCGACATGCCTTTGCAGCACGCTTCGCAAAATGTTTTGAAACTGATGAAGCGTGGCGGCAATCGTAAGAGTCTTGAGCGACTGATCGAGCGCGTGCGACAACGTGTTCCCGGTATCGCTGTGCGAACCACATTCATCTCCGGTTTTCC
>DATENQ010000109.1:0-22841 GCA_035275005.1 Pyrinomonadaceae bacterium
CAGCATTGGTTTTTTGAACATCAACTCCCGGAACCGCACCATTGGAACCAGGCGTCAATGTTGGAAGTGCGGCGACCAATCGAGCCTGCCGTACTCGAGAAGGCATGGCAGCAGGTGGTCAGCCGGCATGACGCTCTACGACTTCGTTTCTCCAACGAGAATGGAAAGTGGCAACAACTCTGCGCGCCGTCAGATGAGCTGGCGGGGCTAACAGTGAAGTCGTTTGCCGGAGTGCCGGAAAACGAGCAGGAGACTGCGCTCAATACCTTCGCTGCCGATTTCCAGAAAAGCCTGGATCTCTCCGCTGGTCCAATCGCTCGCCTCGCCTTCATCGACTTCGGCGCAGCACGGCTCCCGAGGTTGTTGTTTGCCGTACATCATTTGGCTGTGGATGTCGTGTCGTGGGGCGTGATGCTGGAAGAGTTGCAACTCGCCTGGGAACAGATTGGTCGAGATGAACCCGTCAGCCTTCCGGCAAAGACGACGTCGTTTGTGACCTGGGCCAGGCGGCTCGAAAAGCACGCCCAGTCCGAACCACTACGCAACGAGCTAAGTTACTGGACGACCGCGCTCGACCGTTGGGCCTGCAGAGTTCCCGTTGACCAGCCGCAGGGAATCAACACGCAGGAGTCGGCGCGGATCGTCTGGGTGTCGCTCGACGAAGAGCGAACGAGAACGCTGCTCCAGGAAGTACCGAAGGTCTATCGCACGATGATCAACGACGTGCTGTTAACCGCGATGGTGCAGGCATTTTGCGATTGGACCCAGTCACGCTCGCTGCTGATCGATCTCGAGAACCACGGTCGTGAAGACATCTTTGACGACGTGGATCTTTCGCGAACGGTAGGCTGGTTCACGTGCATCTTTCCACTCCTGCTCGAGGCCGGCGACGCCTCACGACCGGAAGTCATTTTGAAATCAGTGAAGGAGCAGATCCGGAGTGTGCCCAGCGGCGGCATCGGCTATGGCCTGTTGCGTTACTTGTCTACGGACGCAGCAACGAGGGATGCCTTGCGCCGGCTGCCACAGGCTGAAGTTTGTTTCAACTATCTTGGTCGCGCCGGCCAGTTAGCTGACGACAACGGTCCGTTTGCACCGAAGGGATCACCCGGGCAAACACGTGGTGGCGCAGGACGGCGACGCTATCTGATCGAGGTCGATGCCGGCATCAACAACAATCAACTGCGCGCTGCCTGGACCTACAGCGAAAACCTGCACTCGCGCACAAGTATCGAGCGTTTTGCGAACGGTTTCATCACGGCGCTCGAAGCAATTATCGATCACTGCTCATCGCCGGACGCCGGTGGTTTCACTCCGTCTGACTTCTCGATTCCGAATCTGAGCCAGCGTGAGCTCGATCGGCTGATCGCGGAACTCGGTGGTGGTGGGGTTAAGGGATGAAAGAGAACATCGAAGACATTTACCTGGCCTCTCCACTACAGGAGGGACTGCTTTTCGAAACGCTTAATGCGCCCGAAGAGAATGTCTATTTCCAGCAGTTGAAGTTTCGCTTTGACGGCCCTCTCGATCTGCCGGCGTGGCAGCGAGCATGGGAGATGGTGATCGAGCGTCATGAAATCCTGCGGACTGCGCTCGTCTGGCAAGACCGCGAAAGACCGCTGCAAGTAGTGATGAAGCAGGTCAAAGTACCCTGGCAGATCTTTGACTGGCGTGAGTCCTCAGCCGAGCAGCAGCAGGAACAACTCGCCGCTTTTCTGAAGGCCGATCGCAAACAAGGTTTCGATTTCGCGCGTGCGCCATTGCTGCGCATGACGCTTATCCGTTTGAGCGATGAGGTTTCCGAATTCATCTGTAGTCATCATCACGTTCTGGTTGACGGGTGGTCCACCGGCATCATTCTCAAGGAGCTTTTAACTTTCTATCACACTAACGGCGACGCTCCGCCGGCATTGCCGAGACCGCGCCCGTACAAGGACTTCATTGCCTGGCTCGAGCGGCAGGACCTTTCAAAAGCAGAAACGTTCTGGCGCGAGAGCCTGAAAGGTTTCAACTCGCCGACACCCTTGCCCGTGAGCTCCGCGAACGGCACGAAATCAGGCGACGCGACGCAGCAACAACTGGACGTCCACGTCGATGCTGAGACCACCGCGAAGCTCCAGTCGTTTGCGCGTGCGAACAGCATCACCCTGAACACATTGGTTACGAGCGCGTGGGCGCTGCTACTCAGCCGGTACAGCGGCGTGGACGATGTTGTTTTTGGAATCACTGTTTCGGGCCGGCCGGCAACACTCGAAGGCGTGCAGACGATGGTGGGAGTTTTCATCAACACCTTGCCGTTACGAGTGCAACTGCCGCCCGACAAACAACTCATTACATGGCTCACGGATTTGCAGCTGCGCCTGCTCGATCTCCGCGAATACGAATTCAGTCCGCTCGTTCGCGTGCATGGCTGGAGTGATGTGCCTCGCGGTCTGCCGTTGTTTGAAAGCATGGTTGTCTTTGACAACTATCCCGTCCAACAAACACCGCAGGGCGTACGAAAGTCGGGACTTACCGAGGTCCGTTCGATCGAGAGCGCCAGTTTTCCGCTCGGGCTGGTTGTCACGCCGGGGCCGCGCCTGTTCCTGAGAATCGGCTACGATTCGCAGCGCTTCAACAGAGCTGCAATTGAGCGAATGATGGGCCATCTTCGCGTGCTGTTGGACAGCATTGTCACGAACCCTCACGCCAGGCTTTCAGAAGTCGAGATGTTTACCGACGATGAGCGGCGCCGCATGCTCGTCGACTGGAATGACACGGGGCGGAACTATCCCGCTGAGGTGACTCTTCACGAATTATTTGAAGAGCAGGTCGTGTTGTCGCCCGGTGCTTTGGCCGTTAAAGCCGGTGAAGAGTCGTTGACTTACGGGGCGCTCAACGAACGCAGTAACAAGCTGGCGCATTATCTGCGCGCGAAGGGAATTGGTCCGGAGTCGCGCGTGGGCGTCTGTGTTGAGCGTTCGGCTGAAATGATTGTCAGCTTGCTTGGCGTGCTCAAGGCTGGGGCAGCTTATGTCCCTATCGATCACAATCATCCTGCTGAGCGCTTTCAATGGTTGTTGGAAGATTCCGGCGCGTCACTACTTTTGACGCAGCCACACTTGCTCGAAAAACTGCCGCCCGTCGAGCTGGAGATATTGAGTCTTGACCGTGAGCTTTCGTTGCTGAACGGGCAGAGCGTCGAGAATGTAAGCAGCACGGTTACAGCCGATAACCTGGCCTATGTGATCTATACGTCGGGGTCGACGGGACGGCCCAGGGCAGTGATGGTCCCTCACCGTGGAATTTGTAACACGCTGCTCTGGCGCCGCGAGACCTTTGCCCTCACGAACGCGGATCGTTTGTTGTTCAACCTGCCTTACTCGTTCGATGCCTCAGTCTGGCAGATCTTCGGAACCCTGATAGCCGGCGCAACGCTCGTCCTGAGTAAGCCCTCGAGATATCTCGACAGTTCCTATCTCGTGGAAAAGATCGTTGCCGATCGCATAACGATCACAGACTTCATACCGTCGGCCCTGCAGGTATTTCTCGAAGAGCCTGGAGCGGATCGCTGTCGCAGTCTGCGGCACGTGTTTTCCGGCGGCGAGGCGCTAACCAGCTCAACGCGAGACCAGTTCTTTGCGCGTCTCGGCGCCAGCCTGCACAACGTTTATGGTCCAACGGAAACATCCGTCGATGCCGCTTACTGGACTTGCCACCCTCTCGACAAGCGCGACTCCGTACCCATCGGACATCCCATTGCCAACAAACAACTTTACGTGCTCGACGAAATAATGCGAGCTGTTCCGATTGATGTCACGGGAGAGATTTACATTGGCGGCAGCGGACTGGCGCGTGGTTATTCAGGACTTCCCGGCCTGACTGCCGAAAAGTTTGTTCCCGATCCTTTCAGCCTCGAACCCGGCGCGCGTTTGTATCGCACTGGCGACCTGGGACGCTATCGAGCGGACGGCGCCATCGAACACGTCGGGCGCGTCGATAATCAGGTAAAGATTCGTGGCTTCCGAATCGAGCTCAACGAAATCGAGGCGAGCCTGGCGCTGCACGAAGACGTCCGCGAATGTGTGGTCGTCGTGCGTGAGGACACACCGGGTAACAAACGTCTTGTCGCTTATGTTGTCACCGGCAATCTTCTCCTCTCGCCACGCGACTTGCGGCAGTTTCTTGAGGGCAAGCTGCCGTCTTACATGTTGCCCGCGGCGATAGTTTTAATCGACAAACTGCCGCTCACCGAAAGCGGCAAGGTTGATCGACGTTCATTGCCTGCTCCCGACGCAATGGATCTCGAGCCTGACGAGGGCTACGTCGCACCGCGTAACCAAATTGAAGATCTGCTCGCTGAAGTGTGGGCGCAACTGCTTGGCTTAAAGCGCGTAAGCATCCACGACAACTTTTTCGCGCTTGGTGGTCATTCCTTACTGGCGGCGCGAATCGTCTCACGCGTGCGCGAAGCCTTTAAGACCGAGATACCGTTGCGCGCTCTCTTCGAACATCCCACCGTCGCCAGTCTCGCTGAAGTCGTCGAAGCAGCGATGAAGGACGACCAGGGATTACAGGTTCCCACAATCTCACCGTTCCCGCGCCATAAAAATCCTCCCATGTCGTTTGCTCAACAGCGACTCTGGTTTATCGATCGTCTCGTCCCTGGAAATGCTTTCTACAACATGCTCGGCGCTTTTATTCTCCAGGGCCGTCTCAACGTCGAGGCACTCGAAGGTTCCCTCAACGATCTCATCGAGCGTCACGAGATCCTCAGGACAACGTACGCCGAGATCGACGGCGAGCTTGTACAGGTGATTCAACCGTGGAGACCGCTCTTCCTGCCGCTAACCGATCTGACTGATCTGCCGGCGGATGAACGGGAAAGTGAAGCATACCTGCTGGCTGTTAAAGAGGGAGAGCAGCCGTTCGATCTCACTCGTGGTCCATTAGTGCGAGCGCAGGTGCTGCGTGTTACTGAAGAGGACCACCGGCTGTTCCTGACGATGCACCATATCGTTTCGGATGGCTGGTCGCTCAACGTGCTGCTCAGCGAGTTGATGACGTGCTACAACGCGCGCGCGACCGGCGTTGCGGCGCGTCTGCCGCGATTGCCGATCCAGTACGCGGACTACGCTGCATGGCAGCAGCTCTGGTTGCAGGGAGAAGTGCTCGCGAAACAGATGGATTACTGGCGTCGCCAACACTATGCGGCGCCGGCGTTGCTCGAGCTACCAGGCGATCATCCCCGGCCATCGACACAGACTTTTAAGGGCGCAGTTCACAGTTTCAAGGTTTCCAGTGCGACGATCGACTCGTTACGGCGCCTGTGCCGGCAGGAGTCAGCGACGATGTTCATGGTGCTGCTCGCTGCGTTTGACGTTTTATTGAGCCGGTACAGCGGGCAGGACGACATCGTTGTCGGTACTTCGGTGGCCGGACGAAATCGCAGTGAGCTCGAACGATTGATCGGCTTCTTTATCAACACGCTCGTGTTGCGTACAGACCTCTCCGGAAAGCCGACATTCCGTGAGCTCGTGAGTCGCGTGCGCGAGATCAGTCTCGGAGCTTACGCGCACCAGGACATTCCGTTTGAAAAAATAGTTGAGGAGTTACAGCCGCAACGTGATTTGAGTCACACACCGGTTTTCCAGGTGATGTTTGAGCTGCACAACGCACCGGCGAACACTTCTGATCTTTCGGAGTTGACAATCAGATCGATGGAGATCGACGGCGGCACTTCGAAATTCGATATCAGTATCGCGTTGCAGGAAGTCGCCAATGGTTTGCTCGGCTGGTTTGAGTACAGCACCGACCTCTTTAGCTCCGAATATATCGCTCGCATGGCCGGCCACTTCGTCACACTGCTCGAGGCCATCGCTCAGAACCCTGACCAGGAGATCGGTGAGTTAACTCTGCTGACTGAAGATGAAGTGCGCCGGTTATCTGAATGGAATGACACCGCAGCCGCTTACGACACGGAAGAGCTTTTCCATCGCCTCTTCGAGCAACAGGTGGAACGAACTCCCGATGACATCGCGGTCCTTTGTGGCTCAAGCCAGCTCACCTACACGGAGCTCAATCAGCGCGCCAACAGCCTCGCACGTTTATTGATCGAACAAGGTGTCAGCGCAGAGTCGGTGGTCGGCGTCTTCATGCATCGCGACATCAAGCTCCTGACGTCCATCCTCGCCGTGTTGAAAGCGGGCGGCGCATATCTGCCGCTCGACCCGATATATCCGGTGCAAAGAAATCGCGTGATCGTGGGCCAGAGTGGCGCGCGTCTAGTTATCACGTCGCGTGAGTGTCTATCAAAACTCAACGAGATCTGTGAAGAGTTGACGGCGCCTGCCGTGCTGGTTGTGGAAGACGCATTACAACAACAGCGCGAAACGCACGACCTTCCTCTGCGCGTCCTGCCGGACAACCTCGCTTACATCATCTACACGTCAGGCTCAACGGGCATTCCGAAAGGCGCGATGATTCCTCAGCGCAACATGACCAATCACATGTGGGGCTTTATCGAGGGACTCTCGATGACCAGTTCGGACGTGCTGGCGCAGACAGCCCCGCAATGTTTCGACATCTCGGTTTGGCAATTTCTCGCCCCGCTGATAATCGGCGGGCGCGTACACATCTTTCCTAATGAGATCACGCACGATCCGACGCGTTTGCTAAGCGAGATCGATCGCACGGGTGTAACGATTTTCGAGATAGTGCCTTCGTTGCTGCAAGTGGCTCTGGCTGACGTGAAGGCAGACAAACTGAAACGGCCCGAGTTGAAGTCGTTGCGATGGCTGATGCCGACCGGAGAAGAATTGCCGGCGGCACTCTGTCGCGAGTGGTTCCGTAACTATCCGAACATACCACTGATGATCGCATATGGTCCGACGGAATGTGCAGACGATGTGACGTTCGGGCTGATCTCTGAGCCGCCTGATGAGACCGCGATCCGCGTGCCGCTTGGACGGCCGATGCCGAACTTACAGGTGGCGATCGTAGATCGGCAATTGAACCTCGTGCCGGTCGGCGTGCCGGGAGAGTTGTGCGTGAGAGGTATCGGGGTCGGACGCGGGTATTTGTCGATGCCGTCGCGCACGGCTTCCGTCTTCGTACCTGACCCATTCAGCACAGAGCCGGGTGCACGCATGTATCGAACCGGAGATCGCGCGAAATGGCTGCGTGACGGAAGCATCGATTTTCTTGGTCGCATCGACTTCCAGGTCAAAGTGCGTGGTAACCGGATCGAGCTTGGCGAGATCGAGGCCGCTCTTGCGCAAGTGCCTGGCGTATCTGAGGCCGTGGTCATCGTCAGGGAAGACACGCCCGGAGATAAACGGCTCGTGGCTTACTGCTTGTGTGACGAGAAGAAAGTGGTGACCACTGGAGAGTTGCGCGAGTTTCTCGAACAGCGGATTCCAAATTACATGATTCCTTCTCTGTTCGTATCGCTCGATGCTTTTCCGCTTTCACGCAACGGTAAGATCGATCGAAAGTCGCTGCCGGCGCCGGACCGGTCGCAATCGCGCGCAGACTCTTATGTCGCTCCACGCGACAACGTGGAAATACAACTCTGCGAGATTTGGGAGAAGTTGTTGAAGGTCAGTCCCATCGGGATCAACGACAACTTCTTCAGCGTCGGAGGTCACTCGCTTTTGGCGTTGCGCCTGGTCGCTGAAGTGCAGCAACGCTTCGAGCGCACGCTCCCGCTCGCGGTGCTTTTCGAAAGAGGCACAATCAAAGAGTTGGCAAAGATGCTGCGCGAGCAGATCGCGCCGCCGGAATCGACTCTGGTTGAGATTCAGCCGCAAGGCGAGCGCCCGCCCGTCTTTTTTGTGCACGTAGGTAGCGGCAACGTGCTCTGCTATCTCGATCTCGCGCGACATGTGGGGTTGGACCAGCCTTTTTACGCGATCCAGGATCCGACTCTGTCAGGCGCCATGCCTCAGTTTGAGTCAATCGAAGCTACGGCCGCGCACTATATCGAATGTATCAGGGCGGCACAGGCGTCTGGCCCATACATGATTGGCGGCTGGTCGTTTGGCGGGCTCGTCGCTTTCGAGATGGCGATACAGTTGAATACCGCCGGCGAAGAAGTGTCACTGCTCGCGATTCTCGACAGCGGCACGCCGGAGATAGAACGCGAATTCGAGAAACGCTCCGACGACGCCATGCTGCTCGCGATCCTCGCGCACGAGATGTATCTCCCCGTGACGGCCGATGAGCTGCGACAACTCGAGCCGGAACAGCGACTGCATTTTGTTGCCGATCACATGAATCGCGCCGGGCTCATCTTCGATAACGCCGCGGAAGTTGTGCGCGGTCAGCTCGACACCTTCAAGTACAGAAATCGAGTGACGATAGGTTACGACCCCGGACCTTATGCGGGCTCCATTTCTTTGTTCGTTGCCGCCGACAGGGAACCTGACCAGGCAGATTACCCGGACGTAATCGAAGGTTGGCGCAAGTTGGCGCTGGGTGGATTAGAAGTCTTTTCCGTGCCGGGCGCGCATCACGAAATTGGACGAGAGCCGAACGTGCAGGTTGTCGCCGCACAACTCAGGCGTTCCATTGACCGGGCTCTTGATGAGACTGGCAAGACGAAGCACGCAGTGTCGCATTGACGCTTGACGCTGCATTTGGATCAGGTCAGTACAGGGAGCGGTAGCGACCTTGTCAACCATGGGAGTCAAGATGCTGGTCACTGACCAGGTCGCTATCGCTCCCTGTACTGACCCGATCCAGGAATGATTTGGGACTGTTGAAGCAAAGCCGTAATTGAAGGAGTAAACACGAAATGGCTCAAGCAGTGATAACTGAAAACATATCCGTTCCGCAAGGGATGAAAACGTTCATCATCCTTTGGGTGGGCGAAGTCATTTCCTTTATCGGCTCTGCCTTGACCGGCTTTGCGTTAGGAGCCTGGGTTTATCAGCAGACGGGCTCGGTGACGAGGTTCTCGCTCATCGTACTCTGCGCGCAAGTGCCCGGGATTATTTTTTCGCCGATTGTTGGCGCCATCGTCGATCGCCACGACCGGCGGACCATAATGATCCTCAGTAACTTAGGCGCCGGTCTCTCTACGGTGACCATTGCACTGCTGTACTCGCAAGGTTTGTTACGTCTGTGGCACATCTGCATTCTGGCGGCTTCGATCTCGACTTTTGCTTCCTTCCTGCGTCCTGCGTTCAGCGCTTCGGTTTCACTGCTCGTACCCAAACGGCACCTCGGTCGCGCCTCCGGAATGATTCAGACCGGACAAGCCACGGCGCAAATTACAGCGCCGCTCCTTGCAGGGGTTCTCCTTTTGACGATAAAACTTCACGGCATCTTAATCATTGATTGCTTGACTTATATTCCGGCGCTCATTGCCGTGCTTGCGGTTTCCATACCAAACCCGATAAAGACCGTTGATACTACTAAAAAGAAACCGTCGCTTATTAGCGATGCAATTTACGGCTGGAAGTACGTCTATGCCCTGAAGGGCATCTTTGGATTGCTGCTTTTCTTCGCATGCGCTAACTTTGCTGTGACGATCTCTAACATTCTCATCACCCCCCTGATACTGAGTTTTGCTAACAGCGCTGTTTACGGAACGGTACTCTCCGTCACGGGCGTGGGCGTGTTAGCGGGTGGCTTGCTGATGACTGTTTGGGGTGGACCGAAACATCGAATTCGGGGCGTATTCCTTTATGGTATCGTGCAGGGGCTGGCACTTATATTTCAGGGGATCAGACCAAACGCAGTGCTGATCGCCGCGTGTCTATTCTGCGCAGCCGCTACCGCGCCCATAGTCAACGGTTCTTTCGTTCCGATTTTGCAGAGCAAGACTACGCCTGAAGTACAGGGGCGAGTGTTTGCAGCGGTGCGACTGAGCTCATGGTGGTCCGTGCCGGTTGCTTATCTGCTGGCTGGTCCACTTACAGACAAAGTATTCGAACCGTTGCTGATGCCCGATGGGCTGCTGGCGAGCACTGTCGGATTAGTGACAGGCGTCGGTAAGGGGCGTGGAATTGGATTCCTGCTGATGCTTCTGGGAGTGTTTATGTTGACGGCGACAGTGAGGGCCTATCTTTATCCGCGATTGCGAAATGTCGAAGAGGAGTTACCGGATGTACTTCCGGATGTCGGGGGAAGTAAGACTGTACAACCGGAAGCGCCGGCATCTGCGCCCGTGTCTGCGTCTGTATCTGAAAGTCACGATGGTGAGTTAGAACTAGATTCTTTGTCCACAGATTCTATGCTTGTGGATGAGAGTGAAGCCAGGGCCGCCACTTCCAAAGCTTAACTGGCGGGACGTGTTTAGCCGACTATGCTCTTTCATCAAGCTCAGAGGAAAACGCGATGAATATATTGCTCCAGGACATTCGATTTGCGCTGCGTGTTATGAGAAAGCACGCCATCTTCTCGGTGTTTGCGATCCTCACGCTGGCACTCGGCATCGGAGCCAACACGGCTATTTTTTCCGTGGCCAGCGGCGTGCTGCTGCGCGCGCTCCCGTTCAAGGATCCGGATAACATCGTATTCGTCTGGATTCATAGCGAGAAGCGCAAATTGTCCGACGACAAACTGCCCGCCCCTCCCGGTGATTTCTTTGACTGGAAGAACCAGAACCAGGTCTTCGAATCGATGTCGGCCTTCGCTTCAAACCCATACACGCTCACGGGGCTCGGTGATCCGGTGAGAGTCGAGGGAGTGCTGGCCACGGGCGAGTTCTTCAAGATCCTTGGGGTGAACGCTGCGATGGGTCGTACTTTTGGACCAGGCGAGGACTGGTTCGGTAACAATATCGCGGTTCTCAGCGACGGTTTCTGGAGACGGCAGTTTGGAGCCGACCCCAACATCGTCGGAAAGTCGATTGTCCTGAACGGGAAGGCCCACGAGATCATCGGAGTAATGGGCAAAGACTTCTCGTTCCCGCAGGCCGCGATGATGCCGTCCTATTTAAATTTTCCTCCGGAGCCTCAGTTGTGGGTTCCGCTTGGGTTCAGTGAACAGATCAAGAAGGACCGCTCCACTTTCAACCTCTCGGTTATGGCGCGTCTGAAACCCGGCGTCACGTTGCCGCAGGCCAGAGCCAACCTGGGGGGCATTGCGCAGAACATCGATACGCAGTTTCGGGAGAATTTCGGATTTGTGACGATGCTCACCCCGATGCGCGATCAATTGGTCGGTGAAGTACGCACGGCGTTGCTCGTATTGCTTGGCGCTGTCGGCCTGGTGCTGCTGGTGGCCTGCGCAAATGTAGCGAACCTGCACCTCGCTCGATCATTGCGGCGACAGAAGGAATTAGCTGTCCGCTCCGCGCTCGGTGGAGGCCGCTCCAGGTTGATACGACTGATTCTCACTGAGAGCATCCTGCTCGCAATTCCCGGCGGACTATTGGGCTTACTGTTGGCCTACGCCGGAACGCGATACCTGCTTTCGATCAGTCCTAACAGCATCCCGCGAGTGAGCGAGATCGGCATCGATTCCCGAGTGCTCGTCTTCACGTTCCTCGTCACGGTGCTGACGGGCATTATTTCCGGAATCGTTCCCGCACTACAAGCATCCCGCGCCGATCTTAATACGTTGCTACGCGACGAAGCACGTAGTACTACCGGCAGTCGCCGCAGCACCCGCACGCGCGACTTGCTGGTAATCGGAGAAGTTGGTCTCGCTTTGATTCTGCTCATTGCCGCCGGTTTGTTGGTGCGCAGCTTCATGCGTCTACAACAGATCGATCTGAACTTCAATCCCGACAACGTGCTCACTATGCACATCGACCTTCCGGATGCTCGCTATCCGAAGGACAGTATGAACTATGATTTCTTTAAAGAACTGCTTCCACGATTGAGCGCGCAGCCGAACGTCCAGTCGGTCGGCCTGATCTCAAATCTTCCATTGAGCGGCGCCGCGATGGGCACCAATTTCACTATCGAAGGACGGCCCCCGGCAAGCCCGGCGGAAATGCCGGCCGCCGATTACACAATCGCCAGCCCGGGGTACTTCACTACGCTCGGTATTCCCATCCTGCGTGGTCGTAATTTCACTGAGCAGGACACGCTGCAATCGCCGGGCGTGGTGCTTATCAATGAGAGGCTGGCCAATCGTTATTGGCCCAACGAGGATCCAATCGGAAAAATGATCTCCGTTTCAGTAGGACAATATAAAGGACAGCGCCAGGTCATCGGCATTGTTGCCAATGTTCGGCTCACTTCGCTGACTCAGCCACCGCGGGCCGAGATGTACGTGCCTTATGCGCAACATCCGGATGGATATTTGTTCCTGATAGCGCGAACAAATTCCGACCCGCTCGCGCTGGCTCCGGTGGTTCGCAGGGAAGTGCTGGCCATCGACAAAGATCAACCCATCACGAAGGTGCGCACCATGAACCAGGTTGTGGCGTCTTCGCAGGAACGGCGCACTTTCAATCTGCTGTTGCTTACTTTATTTGCCGGCCTGTCACTGGTGCTCACGATCATCGGGGTTTACGGCGTCGTCTCTTACTCCGTTTCGCAACGGGTGCATGAGATCGGCGTGCGAACGGCACTCGGTGCGAGCCCGTCTCACATTTTGAGACTCGTCGTCAAACAGGGAATGCTTCCGGCGCTGATTGGAATCGCGCTCGGACTGCTCGGCGCCTACTTTGCGACACGTGTGATGTCAGGGCTGCTTTACCAGGTGAAGCCGAGGGATCCGGTGGTCTTCGTGTTTGCAGCCGTTGTGCTGACCCTCGTGGCGCTACTCGCCACCTTTATCCCGGCAAGACGAGCCACCCGGATCGATCCAGTGGGCGCGCTTCGTCTCGAATGACACGGTGAATTGATGAGCGTAGTCGAACACCTCCATAGCACGAATCCTGCCACCGGGATGGCTGCGACGCTGATGGAACCATCGGAACTTGCGCCACACCTGCTGTCACTCGAAGAAGGCGAGTGGGCGATGTGGCGGATTTCCGGGTTGCGCAGCACGGGCTTTCCGGCGGCGGAGGTGTTGAGACTCGCAATACCGCAATTCACAGCCGCGGTTGATGACTATCTCGAAGCTGAACGAGAGTTGGAAGCTGCGAAGCACGTTGCCCTTTCTTCAGTCAACGCTGCTCTCGATGAGATCAGGCGCGAGGGTCTCTGGAAAGATAAACGAGCGCCTTTGCTTGACGTGATCAGACGTCTCAATGCCGGTCGTGAAGTCGAAGCCGGCAACGAATCAACCGAGTTGGCGCACTACAACCAACAACTCGGCCACGTCGAATCGTTGCGCAAAAGCCTGGATAGCGAACTCGAAACAGCGCAATTGCAGGTATCACAAACGCTCAACGAAGTGGCGTCCTGGCCGCGTTTCCACGAAGCTCTCATCTGGCAGAACCGTGGCGCGTGGCATCGCGGCATTAAACAGCTGAGACTCGATCAGAAACGCTCTTCCAAGCAACGGCAACATGAAGAACTAATCGCGAGTTACTTACAACGCTACTGCACGAAGAACGATACGATCGGCTTTTTTGGCCCAGTGGGCTGGGCGCAGTTTGTACCCGAAGGTGAAGCCATCGACGTGCGTCCGGGTCCACAGTTACTCGCCGCCCGGGATGTTTACTTTGAGAGTTGGTGCGTCGATGAGCTGGCTGAAGCAATCGGGCGAGATCAAGCACTGCGACCGTGGCTGCCGCCGCGTCGTATGCCGTTTGTGGGTCTGGTCGATGGAACTCTGACGTTGCCCGGCGGAGCCTCTCTGAAGTTACCGGAGAAGGACGCTGCCATCCTTGCCGCTTGTGACGGGCAGCGCTCTGCGAAAGAGCTGGCCGCTGCGCTAATCAACGACAAGCGCTTAGGATTAAAAAACGAAGCAGAGGTCTATCAGTGTCTCGACACTTACTGCAAACGTAGTCTGCTGGTGTGGAAGCTCGAAGCACCAATCAGTCAGTGGGCTATCGATCATTTGCGAGAGTCGCTCGAGCGCGTGGGTGACGAGCGAGCGCGGCGCGAGGCTTTGGTAAAGCTGGATAAGTTTGAAGAGGGGCGACGGCGGATCCTCGCGGCGGCAGGCGATGCGGATCGTTTGGACCAGGCGTTGACGGAATTTGAAGAGGAGTTCAGCCGCTTAACCGGAGTGGCGCCCAATCGGTTTGCGGGCCAGATGCACAGCGGGCGCACGCTTATCTATGAAGACTGCCGGCGCGACATCGAAGCAAAAGTAGGACCTGCGGTGTTGGAGGCGCTGGCTCCGCCGTTGTCCCTGCTGCTGCGGAGTGCGCGCTGGCTGACCTATGAAGTTGCGGAGCTGTACCGCGTGGCGTTGCGCCGGGTTTACGAAGAGTTGGTCCAAAAGAGCGGCTCGCGAGTTGTCAGCGCCGTCGATTTCTGGATGAAGTGCGATGGATACTTCTTCAAGGAAGATATGCACCTCGCCCCGAATGTTGTCCCACGGTTTCAGCAGCGTTGGGCCGACGTGTTGGAGTTTTCACCTGACGCGCGGCGGGTTGAGTTCACTTACGACGAGTTGCGTCCGCGCATCGAGGCGGCGTTCGCTGCTCCGGGTCCCGGTTGGTCTCACGCGCGGTACCAGAGTCCTGATGTGATGATCGCCGCCCGCAGTCCGGAAGCGATTCGCAGAGGTGAGTTTCAGCTAACGATTGGCGAAGTTCACTTAGGCGTTAACCCTTTTAACAGCGCATTATTTGTCGGGCAACACCCGTGCATGGACAAGCTTCACGAGGCCATGACCGCGGATTTTCCGCAACCACGGCTGATGCCGGTGACGCCAAAGAACTGGCCGAAAATGTCGGCGCGGACCCATTTCGAGTTTGTCTCTCCGCGAAACTACCGGATGTTGATGTCGCCGGATGCGTGTGGAGTGGCGCCGTCACAGGCGGTGCCGATCAGTGATCTGGTAGTGGAGGACATAAACGGAGAATTGATCCTGCGAACTATCGATGGACGTTTGCAGTTCGAGATTGTTGAAGGCTTTGGCGAGTTTCTTTCAAGCCTGGTCATGAACTTCTTCCACCCGCTGCCGCCGCTGCGGCACACGCCACGAATCACGATCGACCGGCTCACGATTGCGCGCGAGGCCTGGCGCTTTGAGGCGGCGGAGTTGAGCTTTGCGTTCGCAAAGGATGAAGTGCAGCGACTAGTGGAAGCGCGGCGTTGGAAGCAGCAGTTTGATCTGCCACGCTTCGTGTTCATTAGCTCGCCGATCGAAGAGAAACCTCTCTACGTGGATCTGGACAGTCCCATACTGATCAATATCTTCGCGAGGATTGTCCGGCGGACGAAAGAGAGTAATGTGCCAAACGCGTCGATAACGATAACAGAAATGTATCCGGCACACGACGAACTATGGCTGCCGGATGCGGAGGGAAATCGCTACACCAACGAACTGCGTTTGGTGGCTTTAGACCTCTCATAAATGGACGTTTCAACTGAAGGAATGATGCAACAGCTTCACAGCATGAATCACGCACACGGAATGGCTGCCACGCAGATGGCCGGCGACAGGTCGGAGCTTGCGTCACATCTGCTATTGCTCGAAGAAGGCGAATGGGCAATGTGGAAGCTTTGTGCCTTGCGCGGTACGGGCTTTCCGGCGGCAGAAGTGTTGAAACTGGCAACGCCGCAATTCGCAACCGCGGTTGATGACTACTTCGAAGCTGAACGAGAGCTCGAAGCTGCAAAGACTGCGGCGCTCGCATCTATCGAAGCTGCGCTCGATGAGATCAGGCGCGAAGGTCTCTGGAAAGATAGAAGCAGACGAGCGCCGTTGGTTACTTTGATCACGCGCCTCAACGCCGGTCGTGAAGTCGAAGTGGGCAACGAAGCGAGCGAGTTGACTACGGCGTTGGCGCACTACAACCAACAACTCGGCCGCGTCGAATCGTTGCGCAAAAGTCTGGATAGTGAATTCCTGACCTCTCAGTTGCAGGTATCGCAGGCGCTGAACGAGATCGCGGCCTCGCCGCGTTTCCACGAAGCCATCATCTGGCAGAACCGTGGCGCGTGGCATCGCGGTATTAAACAGCAAATACTTGAACCGATTCGTCCTGGCAAGCGCTCCTGGAAGCAACGGCAGCACGAAGAGCTGATCACCATCTACTTGCAGCGCTACTGCATGAAGAACGACACGATCGGCTTTTTTGGTCCGGTAGGCTGGGCGCAGTTTGTACCCGAAGGTGAAGCCATAGACGTGCGTCCGGGTCCACAGTTACTTGCCGTCCGGAACGTTTACTTTGAAAGTTGGTGCATCGATGAGCTGGCCGAAGCAATCGAGCGAGATCAAACGCTGCGACCATGGCTGCCGCCGCGTCGCATGCCGTTTGTGGGTTTGGTCGATGGCACTCTAACGCTGCCGGGCGGTGCTTCGCTGAAGCTACCGCCGAAGGACGCTGCCATCATTGCGGCTTGTGACGGGCAGCGCTCCGCGAAAGAACTTGCCGCTGCGCTAATCAACGATAAACGCTTAGGGATAAAGAACGAAGCAGAGATCTACCAGTGTCTCGACACTTATTGCAAACGTAGTTTGCTGGCGTGGAAGTTGGAAGCGCCTGTGAGTCAGTGGGCGATCGATTATTTGCGAAAGATGATTGAGCGCGTGGGTGATGAGCCCGCGCGGCGCGAGGCTTTGGCAAGGCTCGATAAGTTTGAAGAGGCACGGCGGCGGATCGTAGCAGCGACAGGCGATGCGGATCGTTTGGACCAGGCGTTGACGGAATTTGAAGAGGAGTTCAGTCGCTTGACCGGAGTTGCGCCGAATCGTGCCGCGGGTCAGATGTACGGCGGGCGCACGCTTATATATGAAGACTGCCGGCGCGACATCGAACTAAAAGTGGGACCAGCGGTATTGGAGGCGTTGACTCCGCCGTTGTCACTGCTGCTGCGGAGTGCACGCTGGGTGACGTATGAAGCGGCGGAGCTGTACCGCGGTGCATTGCGTTCAGTTTATGAAGAGTTGGTCCAAAAGACCGGCTCGCCAGTCGTCAGCGCCGTCGATTTCTGGATCAAGTGTGATCCGTTGTTTTTCAAGGCAGATTCACAATTCGCTCAGCCTATTGTGACGAAGTTTCAGCAGCGTTGGGCTGACGTATTGTTGGAGTATTCACCTGACGCGCGGCGGGTTGAGTTTACTTACGAGCAATTGCGTCCGCGTATTGAAGCAGCGTTCCCTTCTAATGGTTCCGCCTGGACGCATGCGCGGTATCAGAGTCCGGATGTGATGATCGCCGCCCGCAGTGTGGAAGCGATCCGCAGGGGTGAGTTTCAGCTAACTATTGGCGAACTTCACATAGGTGGCAATCTTTATAACGCCAGCTCGTTTGTCGCGCAGCACCCGCGCATGGAGGAGCTTAAAGCGGACCTGAGTGCGGATTTTGCGCGGCCGGTGCTGGTGCCGGTGACGCCAAGGCACTGGCCGAAGTTAACGACGCGAACGCATTTCGAGTTTGTTCCTCCGCAAAACTACCGGATGTTGATGTCGCCGGACGCGTGTGGAGTGCCGCCGTCACAGGCGTTGCCGATCGGCGACCTGGTGGTTGAAGACATAAATGGAGAGTTGATGCTGCGAACGATCGATGGACGCTTGCGGTTCGAGGTTCTTGAGGGTCTTGGTGAGTTTCTCATGGGCATCATCGTGAACTTCTTTCGTCCGCTGCCGCCGCTGCGCCACACGCCACGAATCACAATTGACCGGCTCACGATTGCGCGCGAGGCATGGCGCTTTGAGGCGGCGGAATTGAGTTTTGCTTTCGAAACGGATGAGGTAAAGCGTTTTGTCGGAGCACGGCGCTGGAAGCAGGAGTTTGGAGTGCCACGCTTCGTGTTCATCAAATCGCCGGTCGAAGAGAAACCTCTTTACGTGGATCTGGACAGTCCGACGCTGATCAATATCTTCGCGAGGATTATCCGGCGGACGAAAGAGAGTAATGCACCGGGTATGGCGATCTCGGTAACTGAGATGTATCCGGCGCACGACCAACTATGGCTGCCGGATGCGGAGGGAAATCTGTACGCAAATGAACTTCGTTTGACGGCCTTAGACCTTTCTGATGAATGGTGAAGAAGAAGTGATGCAACAGCTTCACAGCACGAGCACATCGGTTGCCACGCAGATGGTTGGCGAAACGCCGAACCTCGCGCCGCATCTGCTGTCACTCGAAGCAGGCGAGTGGGCGATGTGGAAAGAGTCTGTTTTGCGCGGTGCGGGATTTCCGGCTGCGGAGATGTTGAAACTGGCCACGCCGCAATTCGCAGCCACGGTCGATCATTATCTCGAAGCGGAGCGAGAGTTGGAGACCGCGAAGAACGTTGCGCTTGCGGACATCAATGCTGCTCTCGATGAGATCAGGCGCGCAGGTCTCTGGAAAGATAGAACCAGGAGGGCGCCTTTACTTGCTTTGCTCACCCGTCTCAATGCCGGGCGCCCAATCGAATTCGCCGAATCGAGCGCGCTCGCCGCCGCTCTGTCAAACTATAACCAACATCTCGGACGCGTCGAATCGTTGCGCACAAGTCTGGCGGGCGAATTCCGCACTGCTCACTTGCAAGTCTCCCATGTGCTCAACGAAGCGGCATCGTCGCCACGTTTCCATGAAGCTGTCATCTGGCAGAACCGGAGCGCGTGGCATGCGGGAATAAAACTGCAATTACTCGAGCCGGTTAATCTCTCCAAACGTTCTTTCAAGCAACGACGGCGCGAAGAGCTGATCGCGATGTACTTGCAGCGTTACTGCACGAAGAACGATACGATCGGCTTTTTTGGCCCGGTAGGTTGGGCGCAGTTTGTGCCGGAAGGTGAAGCGATCGAGGTGCGTCCGGGGCGTGAGTTACTCGCCGCGCGGAACGTTTACATCGAGAGTTGGTGCATGGATGAGGTGGCCGAAACGATCGGGCGCGAGCCATCGCTGCGCCCGTGGCTGGCGCCGCGCCGGATGCCGTTTGTGAGTTTGGTTGACGGAACGTTGAAGCTGCCGGGCGGAGCTTCGCTGAACTTACCAGCGAAGGAGGCTGCCATAATGGCGGCTTGTGACGGGCAACGGACTGCAAAAGAACTGGCGGCTACGCTGATCAACGAACAAGGGTTAGGAATAAAGAACGAAGCAGAGATCTATGAGTGTCTCGACACCTACTGCAAGCGTGGCCTGCTGGTGTGGAAGTTGGAAGTGCCGGTCAGTCAATGGGCGATAGATCGGCTGCGAGAGTTGCTCGAGGGTGTTGGTGATGAGCGAGTGCGGCGCGAGGCTTTGGTAAAGCTGGACAAGTTTGAAGCAAGCCGGCGGCGGATCCTCGCGGCGGCAGGCGACCCGGAACAGTTGGACGCTGCATTGAACGCCTTTGAAGAGGAGTTCAGGTGCTTTACCGGGGTGGCGCCGAATCGAGCAGCGGGCGAGACCTACGCTGCGCGCACTCTCATTTATGAAGACTGCCGGCGCGACCTCGAAGCAAAGATAGGACCTGCAATACAGGAGGCACTAGTCCCGCCTTTATCACTGCTGCTGCGGAGTGGGCGCTGGCTTTCGTATGAAGTAGCAGAACAGTACCGCGCCGCATTGCGTCAGGTGTATGAGGAGTTGGCGCAAAAGACCGGCTCGCGAGTAGTGAGCGGGATTGATTTCTGGATCAAGTGTAAGCGGTTTTTCTTCAAAGAAGATACGCACCTGGCCGAGAATATTCTGCTGCGGTTCCAGCAGCGTTGGGCCGAGGTGTTGCAGGTGCCGCCGGAGGCGCGGCGAGTCAAGTTCACTTACGAGCAATTGCGTCCGCGGGTGGAACGAGCGTTTGCTGCTCCACGTCCTGGGTGGTCCTATGCGCGGTATCAGAGTCCCGACGTGATGATCGCCGCCAGTAGTATCGAAGCGATCCGCAGAAATGAATTTCAACTCACGATTGGCGAAGTTCACGTGGGGGTCAACTGTGTTAACAGCGGCGCGCTGATCGCGCAGCACCCACGGATGGAAGAGCTGCACGAGGCTATCACTTCCGACTTAGCGCGGCCACGGCTAGTGTCCGTCATACCGAAGAACTGGGCGGGTGTGACGACACGGACCTCTTTCGGGTTCGTCTCGCCGCACAACTACCGGTTGTTGATCTCGCCGGACTCGTATGGCGGTGAGCCGTCGCGGACGGTGCCCATCAGCGAAGTAGTGGTCGAAGAGAGAGACGGACAGTTGCTATTGCGGACTATCGATGAACGTTGGCAATTCGAGATCATCGAGGGCTATGGCGAGTTTTTTTCGAGTTTGATCGTGGACCTATTTCATCCGCTGCCGCCGCAACGGCACACCCCGCGCATCACCATTGATCGGGTCACGATCGCGCGCGAGACCTGGCGTTTTGGAGCAGCGGAATTGGCCTTTGCTTTCGAAAAGGATGAAGTGCAGCGATTTGTGGGAGCGCGGCGCTGGAAGCATGAGTTTGATCTGCCCCGCTTCGTGTTCATTAAAGCGCCGGTCGAAAGGAAGCCTCTTTACCTCGATCTGGAGAGTCCCACTCTAATCAACATCTTCGCCCGGATAATCCGGCGGACGAAAGAGGCTAACTCGCCCGGTATGGCGATCTCGGTAACCGAGATGTATCCGGCACACGACCAACTATGGCTGCCGGACGCGGAGGGAAATCTATACACAAATGAACTGCGTTTAGTGCTCTTGGACCAGAGTTTGGAAAGTTAGAAACGTCTTCGATTGTAAGGAATAAGGGAGGTTGAGATGGATTTTGTAGTGCTTTTTACTTTATGTGCATTGTTTGGTTGTAGCGTGATTTGTCCGAGCGTCCCGTCAAACGAATCGGAAACGGGAGCTCTGAAAATCTTAAAGGCCGGCGGACCCATTACCGTCGAAGACGCGCCCAACGGCGCTATCTTGAACACGGGTGGCGGCAAGATTCACGTCAAGTCCGCGCGGCAATACGTCAAAGCCTACACAGGCGGCGGTGCGATCGTCATCGACGCAATTGATGGCTCGGTGAAGGCATCGACTGGCGCCGGGAACATCAGCGTAACGATGGTTGGCAATGCGGGCGAGACTCAACGTGATGTTTCAATCGATACTGCGAGCGGCGACGTGACTCTCGTGATTCCAGACGGTCTCAGCCTGGAATTCGACGTGAGGCTGGCCCATACAAACAACACCAAGAAAGAGTTTCGGATCGTCAGTGATTTTCCGTTGAACCAACATGAAAGTGATGAGTGGTCCAGCGCTGAGGGTACGCCGAGAAAATATATCTATGGCCTTGGCAAGATCGGCGCCGGACGCAACGTGATAAAAATTCGCAACATCAACGGCAATATTTACCTGAAGAGAGCTCAATAGCGCATACCCGCGCCGGCCGCTCCGAACTCCTCCCCCGCCAGAAATTTGAATGCCTGCCGCCCTGTATGGGGCGAGCAGTAGAGTGAGGTAGTGCATGGACAACGCTTTTCTTTCGCCCCGTTACCTGGAAATCGCTAATGAACTGGTGGCCTGGGCCAATAACTATTTGGCGTCGCCCGAGCCGAAGATCCAACGACCCGGCAACAACCAGGAAGTCTGTCCTTTTGTCAAAGATTCACTCAAAAACGATTCCTTCTACATGGCTTTCCATCCAGAGGTTAACGGACAGCGAGATGAGCCGATTCGACGGATCATGTGTGAGTACATTCGCATCTTTAAGGAGACACCACCCTTCGATCCCATTGAACAGAAGAAGAAAGCATTGCTTGCTGTCTTTCCGGAGATTCCACCTGAGCGGACGTACATCCTCGACATTGTGCATGCAAAGATAAAGCACAAGTTCGTTGACCTTGGTTTGATGGTGGGCCAGTTTCATCAGAACTGCAACGAGCGCGGAATCTACAATCGCGGCTTTCGCGTCTCAGTTTCTCCATATCCGCTGATGGCAGTCCGCCACATGGCCCTGCACGACATCATCTTCCTCAAAGAGAACGAGGAGTGGTTCAAGGCTTACAACATCAGATTCGGTGAGAGATTTAAAGAACCCGACAAACTCAACGACTACCAGAAGCCACTGCTGGGCACGTATCTCGATGCGAAAGAAAAGTTCTTGAAGTAATCAGAGTTTAGCTTGCGGCGGCATTCACAAAAGTCATTTGTCATTGCACGCCGCGGCTTCGCCGCCCGATGTGAGATACCATCTTGAAGATCAAGACTGATCCTGAAACTTGATCCATCAACCCCGGCTTCGCCGCCCGATGTCATGCCGAATTGTAGTCTATGGCACCTGTTTGTCTCTGCTATTTATTTCCTTCGTTTGCGTCGATGAATCGGGGAGCGTTGTTGGAGCAAGTCGGGATGCCTGGTTTCGAGGATGAACGCGAGTGATTGATAGCGGATGCCCAACTGCTCCGCCGCCTTAGTGATTTGCCCGTTTGCATTCGCCAGTGCCTTACTAATCAGCTCAGCTTCGAGTCTCACGGTTTCATCCGGCAGCGAAAGCGTTTTATTGAAAAGCAGATCCGCGTCTGGTTTGCGCTCGCGCCGTAGCTCTCTCGCCAGTTTGACTCCGACTGTTTTGAATCTTAATAGCAAGTTTTGGCTGTAACAATTCGCTAGCCACTCGTTTGCTTGCTCGTAGGCCGTGGCTAATACATCACGCGGGAGATCGTCTACTTCCTCTATCAAGGTGAGGGCCGCGATTCCTGCTTTATTCAAAGCTCCCGCATCGTGGGCCACTTCAATAGCATTCTGAAAAGTGAATTGCGCTTGCTCCGTTCTGCCAAGTCTCGCTAACACGATGCCCTGAGTGATCAGACTGTCAACTAACAGAACTTGATGGCCGCTCTTTCTTAAACTCCTAACCGAACTGCGAGCTACCGTCTCAGCTTCGTCAAGTCGGCCTTCAGCGGTGAGAAGCTGTGCGCGAGTGTCGTCTATTTGGGCCACGACTGCCTTGTCTTTGATA